>JAYWDM010000526.1:0-3567 GCA_043779885.1 Betaproteobacteria bacterium
CCAGCAGGTCGGCGGTCGCTTCGGTATCGAGTTGCGCGAGAAAATTGGACGGTGCCACCAGCGTAGAGGCGGCCTCAGCCTCATCCACCGGCACGCGGCCCTGCATTGCAGAAGGAATCGTTACGATTTTGCTGCTCATCGCTATCCATGTCGGCTGGCTGACAGACAATATTGCCTGCGCTCTGTTCGAATACTAGTCGACTCTCAAATAAAGTGTAAAGCCGCGCGCACAAGCGGCAATCCGGCGCAGTTGACCGCCCCCACAATTCAGCGAGGAGCTAGCGATGGCCGATGTCAGGCAGCAGGCAGAACCGAATGCGGGCGCGGGCGGAGCCGTTGCGACGGACGGCTTCGCCGCGCAATTTCGCGCCAATATCGTCGCCGCCGGACTGAGTCCGCGCAAGACCGTTTGCGGCTTCATCCTCGCGTGGGCGCTGTTCTTTTTCATTTTATACGGCATGGACGCGCCCGCCGGCATGTCCGCCAGCGGCAAAGCAACGCTCGCAGTGATGGTATGGGCGTGCACGATGTGGGTGTTCGAGGCCATTCCGGTGGGAATTTCGGGCCTGCTGATTCCGATGCTGCTGGTGATGACCAATGCCGTGAAACCGTTTCCGAAAGCGGCTGACGGCTTTACCACGCCGGTGCTCTTTCTGTGCATGGCGGCATTTCTCTTTGCCGCCATCATGCAGGCCGCGGGGCTCGACCGGCGCATCGCGCTGTCGCTGCTCAATTCGATGAAGGTGCGCACCGTCAACGGCGTGATCTGGGCAATGTTCGCCGTCAATATGGTGTTGTCGCTGATCATTCCCGCCGCCAACGCGCGCGCGGCGACCCTGCTGCCCGTGATCAACGGCATCACCAATTTTTTCGGCGATACCGAGGCCGAGCGGGCAGGCAAGAAAGCGATCGTGATCCAGACGCTCGTCTACGGGTCGATGATCAGCGGCATGTGCATCATCACCGCGCACCTGCCCAACCTCGTGCTGGTCGGCCTCTTCGAGAAACAGCTCGGCCTGCGCATTTCCTACGTCGACTGGTTCATCATGCAGTGGCCGTACCTCGGCATGTTCGTGCTGACGCAGTGGTGGGTGCAGCACTATTTCAAAACCCGCAGCGTCACCATCGCGGGCGGCTTCGAAGCGATTCAAAAGCAACATAAAGAGCTGCCGAAAATGAGCCAGAGCGAATGGCTGATACTCGCCGTCTTCGGTCTCATCGCGCTCGCCTGGATGACGGAGCAATGGCACAAAGTCGCCGCGCATAACGCGGCCCTCATTGGCATGGCGCTCTTGTTCATGCCGGGGCTCTTCAAATTCAAATGGAAGGAACTGCAGGACCGCACCATCTGGGGCACGCTGCTCCTGCTCGCGGGCGCGCTGTCGCTGTCGGCCGCGATGTCGAATTCGGGGCTCGCGGGCTGGATGGCCGACCGCATTCATCCCCTGGCGGACGGCCATGCGTGGTGGATGATACTGCTCATATTGATGGTGGGCACGCACATCATCAGGCTCGGCATGCTGTCGAACGTCGCCGCCATCACGATGCTCGCGCCGGTATTGCTCGCGATGGCGCCGAAACTGAATTTGCACCCGGTTGCGTTCACGATGCTCGTTGCCGATACCGACACGTTCGCCTACATCCTGCCGACCCAGATCACCGCCGCGGTGATCGCCTATTCGAGCGGCACGTTCACCACCACCGATTACGCCAAGGTCGGCTGGGTGTCGGTATTGATCGCCATCGCTTACGGCATTCTGGTGATGGCGCCGTGGTACGCGTTCCTCGGCATACCGGTGTGGGATCCGGCCGCGCCGTGGCCATTCAGCAAGGCGGGTTGAACGGAATTCACTTCCGTGGCCCAGCGGGTTTTACAGATTAATTCAGCAGCAATTCAGGAGAAATGCACGTGAACAAGATGACCGATCTGACCAAAGCGCGCGCAGAGCGCCACCTAACCGAGCAGTATCTGCGCAAGCGCCTTGGCACTTACGTGGCGCCCGCGGGCCTTTACGACCAGAACAAGGCGCGGTCGTTCGTCGGCAAAGTGAGCTGCAACGTCGACCGCCTGGTGGCGGGGCAATGGACCGAGATCGTGCTCGATTACGAAGTCGGCGCATCGGGCGTCGCGGACGGCGCATGGTTCAAGGCGACGTTCAAGTTCTATTCCGACTGGGCGCTGTTTCAGACGGTGGACCCCGCGGGTGCGAACTACGTGACGGCCGAATATCACGCCGGACCGCTGCGGCCCGGCCAAAGTCCGGCCTCGGTGCAGTCACTCAAGGTGCGTTTCGACCAGAAAGGCCACGAGCGCCCGTTCCAGAAGTCCGTGATCGTCGACACCGTCGACGGCTACCTCAACGCCGGCGACCACATCATCATGCGCCTGGGCGACCGCCGCGCCGGCGGCCCCGGCACGCGCATCCAGACTTTCGTCGAGGACAAATTCCGTTTCCGCTGCTATGTCGATCCACTCGGCACCTCGCGCTTTGTCGCGGTGCCCGGCGACGTCGTGATCGACATCGTGCCCGGTGCAATCGAAAATTTGTCGCTGATGGGGCCGCGGCTGGTGCGTCCCGGCACGCCGTTCAAGCTGCGCCTCTCGGCGCACGACCGCTGGGGCAACGCGTGCAATGACGCCGGCGGCAATGTTGAGGTCGTTGCACAACTCGACGGCAAACCTGTGTATCGCAAGACCGTTGCATTCAACACCACCGGCTGGGCCAGCACCGCGCTCGACGATTTGCCGTCCAAACCGGGCGAACTCATGATTACCGCCGGCATGGCGGGCGCGTCCGATGTCGCGCCCGCGGTTCATTACGTCACGGTCGACAGGAACGCGCCGTGTCCGCGCATTTTTTACGCCGACCTGCACGTGCATTCGCACGACACCGTCGGCACCAACAGCCCCGATTACAACACGCGCTATGGCCGCGACATTGCCGGGCTCGATGTCATGGCTTATACCGCGAACGATTTCCAGATCACCGACGGCAACTGGGAACTCGGCGTGAAAACCATGTTTGATCTGCACAAGAACGGCGAGTTCGTCTGCTATCCGGTACAGGAATGGTGCGGCAGTTCAACCGCCGGCGGCGATCACAACGTGGTGTTCCTCGGCGACGGCAAGCCGGATTTTCCTTACAACGCCAAAGGCGAGCACAACCGCACCTTTACGTGGAACGAGGACATGAAAGGCGCGGCGGTCGATCTCGGCCGCTGGCCGATCGAGGAATTGTGGCTCGCCTATATCGACGATGCGGAAAACCATTTGATCATGCCGCACGTCGGCGGCCGGCGCTACATTCCCGACTGGCATCACCCCAAACTCGAACGCCTGATCGAAATTACCTCGGCGTGGGGGCATTTCGGCTGGCTGTACCAGGATGTGATTGCGCGCGGCTACAAGCTGGGCGCGTCCGCGTCGGGCGACGAGCACCGCGGCCGGCCGGGCGGCGGACTGCCGGGCACCCAGGTATTCGGCGTCAAAGGCGGCATCACCGGCATCATCGCCGACACGCTGGACCGCGCAACGGTCGGCAAGGCACTGCGCGCGCGGCATACCTT
>JAYWDM010000527.1:0-3565 GCA_043779885.1 Betaproteobacteria bacterium
GGCAAAACGCGCTTCCAGCGCGGCGCGATCCGCCACTACCTCGCTTTGCGGCGAAGCGATTGCGGCATGCCGGCTGCCGAGCGGGCGGCTCGCAAAATATTCGTCGGCTTCCTGCGCCGATACTTTTTCGACGCTGCCGTCGATGCGCACTTCGCGTTCGAGGTCGGTCCAGTGAAACAGCAGCGCGGCCTGCGGATTGGCCGCGAGTTCGGCGCCTTTGCGCGATGCATAGTTGGTGTAGAACACAAAGCCGCGCGCATCCACGCCCTTGAGGAGCACGATGCGCGCCGCGGGCTGCCCCCCGGCCGATACGGTGGCGAGCGTCATTGCGTTCAGTATCGGCATCTTCGCCGCAACCGCGGCCTTGAACCAGCGGTCAAACTGCACGAATGGATCGCGCGCGGCGTCGTGCTCGTCGAGGCTTTCGCGCAGGTACTCCTGGCGCAGGTTGGCGATGTTCATGGGGAGCCGCGTGATTGACGAATGACTATTCTACCTGTGAAGTGCCTTGCTCCGCGCATGCGGCGCCGCGTGTTGCGGTGATTGCGGCCTGCCTTCACGGCCGTTGCTCTACATCAGGGCATGCACGCCAAAGAGGCGATAATGCAGCAGCAGCAGCGCCGCGTAAGCGGCAAGGCCGAGCAGAATTTTCCACCCGCCGATCTCGCGGACTTCGAGCCGGTTGCGGCCGCCGGCAATCGCCGCGAAAGGCACGTTGGAGGTCACGGCCGCAAAGCGTCGCCAATCGTCGCCCAGCGTGGCGGCCTTGCGACGGTCGATCAGCCAGGGGCCGGTCAATGCAAGCACGAGAAAAGCGCCGAAAAAAACCACGGCGGCCGCGTCGCCGCGCGCGACTATGTGGCTGGCGGACCACAACGCGATACCCCACATCAGCGGATGGCGCGTAATGCGCAGGATGCCGCGTGCCGGCGCGTCCGCTTTGAGCAGGCGTTCGCGGCCAACGAGCGTGGGGTTCGGCGTGGAGAGGCTGCACACGACGAAGATCAGCGCGAACGGCATCACGATGAGCGGCACCGGACGCAGCGCCACCGCGTACCAGAGATTGATGAACGGCGCGTGATAGAACGCCCAGATCATCCAGCCGAGCGTGGCGAACGCGAGCAGCGAATAGAGCGCGAGGTACGCCTTGCCCAGCGCCGCCACGAGCGCTGCGCGCAGCGGCGTGCTGGCGATGTAATGCGTCGCGAGAAACGCGACCGCAGCCAGGATAAGGTGTGTCATCGGATTCATGCCGGGTTTTTCTCCTTGATCTGCCGCCGAACTCGATATTTCGGGATGGGCGGCTCTACGTGCGTGTGCGCGCACAGCGCACAATCCGCTCTTTGTCGCGCGCGCCGTGCACACCTTCTTCTTGCTCTCGCCGCGAGGCGTGCGTCTGGCGTTGCCGCAAGCATGTTATCTTAGTGCTTTCATCGCATTCCGACAGGAGATTTTATGCCACGCATGGCGCCGCTGCCCATTGACACGCTGCCCGATCTCGCCGACGCGTTCGCGGGTTACAGGAAGTCCCTCGGCTTCGTGCCGAACAGCGCGCTCATCCTCGCGCGTAAGCCGAAAATAGTACAGGCGCTGTCACAACTCGCCACCGCGGTGTGGGACCCGCAGGGCGAGGTCACCACCAGCTTCAAACGGCTGCTCGCGCACGTCGCGAGCAAAGCGCATGGGTGCCGCTATTGAATGGCGCACACCGCCGGGGGGGCCCTCCGGCTTGGCGTCAGCGACGAAAAACTCGCCGCAATCTGGCAATACCGCACGAGTCCCCTCTACAGCGAAGCGGAGCGCGTCGCGCTGGATTTCGCATTGGCGGCCGCATCGCAGCCCAACGACGTAAGCGACGAATTGTTCGAGGAAATGAAGCGTCACTGGAATGAGGGCCAGATCGTCGAGATCGCGGCGCTCGTGTCATTGTTCGGGTTCATGAACCGCTGGAACGATACGATGGCGACACCGCTCGAGGAAGAGCCGATCGAAGTCGGTGAGAAATTTCTCGCCGGCCACGGCTGGGAAGTCGGCAAGCATCGCGCCTGATTGCATTTAAGGAAACTCTGAACAAGTTAAAATTCGTCATTCCGGCGAACGCCGGAATCAGTGAAGTCAATCGCCTGGACACCGGCTTGCGCCGGTGTGACGAGCTTATTCAGGGCTCATTTAACCTCAAACTCGCCGACGAATACGCTTTGCTGGCGGCCGTTCAGGCGCAGCGTCACGCTTTGCTCCTTTTGCGCCGCGCTGCCGAACTTCGTGGCGAGCCTCACCTGCAGCGTAGTCGGACCGGTCACCGCCTGCCGGCGGTCGCCGAAATACTGCGCTTCGACTTTGTATTTGCCCGGCTTCGCGCGCTTCAGCGAAAACTCCTCCGGCCCGTAGCCGCCGGTGAAATCGAGCGACATGCGCCCGCCCTGGTAGGTGAGTTGACGACCGTAGTAGGCTTTGTCGCCGTTCGGATCGGTCACCCATAAATCGATGTCGGTGTCGTCGGCGTCCCACGTCAACACCACGCGCAGGTCGAGCGGCAGGTTTTTCACCAGCCGCGGATCGATGCGGCTCACATCGAGCTTGTCGCCGTGCATTGCGATAATCGCATTGAGTTCCGCCAGCGTGATGATTTCCACGTCGGGAAAGCGCCCGTGCCACGGTTTCACCACCACGTCGTATAACGAGTCGATGGCGGCCTGATATTGGCGGTCGGCGGCAAGCGCCAACCCGAGGTCGCGGTATGACTGCGGTTCTTCCGGCGAGAGTTCGAGCACTTTGCGAAATACCGGGATCGCGAGCGCCGGCTCCCCGGACTGCAGCAGGCGGTAACCGAGTATGCGCAGAATATGCCGGTTTTCGAGGTCCATCTCGGCGAGATTGGTCAGCACGCGGATGGCCAGCGCCGGCTCTTTCCTGTCGAAGAGAATATCCGCGGCGTCGAGAAAAAACGCGGTGCTGTTGAGGTATCCCGGCCGCTCGTCGAGGTAGACGCGGTAGATGTCCTCATTCGCCGCGTTGCGCATGCGGTTTGCGTACGTGGCGTCGGGCTCCCATTTCCTGAGCTGGATCGTGGCGGTGGCGGCCGGGCCGGCAGCAAGCGCGTCGGCGCTCGCGCCCGCCATTTCCTGCCGAATGCCGGCGGATTTGCGTTCCATCAGGCGTTGCGGTTGCGACGCTTCGGGGCGCGCGGCGGGGGCGCAAGCGGGTGCGGGCGCCTGATTGCCGGCGGCATCGCGTCGATCCCGCAGCATGCCGGAATCGCGGTCCGCGGGCGCCAGCGCCGCTTGCGGCATGTCGGCTTTCGGAAAATCCCGGTTCCACCACGCGATCTTGTCGGCGTAACGGCGCACGACGTTTTCGAGATGCGCATTGCGGTCGGCGTCGCGGCGCAGCGCCCCCGCCTGACGCAAGCGCGCGTAGTCCGCAGCCAGCTCCTGCGGCGGCGCAATTTCGTAACGCGCGTAGTCTTCAACACGCTCAAGGACGATGAGCGAAGTCTCGCGCGTGACGAGCCGGAATGACTGCCCGAGCCGGCGGATCTCGCCGCGGTTCAGATCGTAGCGCGCTG
>JAYWDM010000528.1:0-3561 GCA_043779885.1 Betaproteobacteria bacterium
GCATGGCGAGCGCATGGTCGCCGCCCCGATCACAACCGCGTTGAAGACGGCGGTTTATATCTCCATGCGCGAGCAAGGCGTATCAAAGTCAGAGCTCGCGCGGCGTATGCGTGTACACGAGAAAGAAGCGCGGCGTATGCTCGACCCTCACCAGCAGACCAAAGTGCCCACCCTTGAACGGGCCCTTGCGGTTCTGGGCCGGCGGGCTGCCATCGCAGTGAGTTAGGCGCCCTCGCCAGCGTTGCGGCGACGGCGGAAAAGCGGGCTACATTTGCCCGCCTGTCCGCTTGTCTCCCGCATGCAGGATGCACGGAAAGGGGGTGCAAATGGACTTCGTCACAATAGACAAGACATTAGACGGCATCGCAGACGGCGTTTCAGTTCCTTATGGGATGAAACACCCCGATCTTGTAGAGGTTTGGCGATACTCCGAAGCCGCCGCTAATCTGCACCAGCAACTGCGTAACCGCTGTAGCTCGCCTTTTGAGAAGGCGCAATGGCCGGTTCAGGGCCAACATGAAGCCCTGCCCGAAACCTACCGATCACGGTTCTGCATAGTGCCCGTTCAAGCCGACCAGGCAACAGCGGGGCGCGGTTCCAGAAAGTTGCCTGCTGCGGTTATGGGCCAGGAAATTTGGCAGACCACCGGCAGAAACCAGATCGCGTCACATCGCATTGCGACCGCTCCATCGCTAGCCCGCTGCTAGCCCGTTAAAAATCAAAAGGGCCTGCACGCATGCAAGCCCTTGATTTGTTGGTTGCGGGGATAGGATTTGAACCTATGACCTTCGGGTTATGAGCCCGACGAGCTGCCAGACTGCTCCACCCCGCGTCTGTGCCTGGATTGTAACAACTTCGCTGGCTGCACGTCAAACAATCAATTGGAAACGCCTGTCGCGAGGAAAATTTGCTATGGCGTCTGAACCGCCACCGCTGCGGTCTTGCGCTTGCGGAATAACTCGACAAACCGGTCCATGGTGACATAGAAAACCGGCGTCACGTAAAGCGTCAGGAATTGCGAGAACACCAGCCCGCCGACCACCGCAATGCCGAGCGGGCGGCGTGTTTCGGCGCCCGCGCCGTAACCCATTGCGATCGGCAGGGTTGCGAAAATCGCCGCCATGGTGGTCATCATGATCGGACGAAACCGCACTTTGCACGCCTCCACGATCGCGTCGCGCGGCGCCATGCCGCGGTCGCGCTGCTCCTGCAAGGCGAAGTCGATCATCATGATGCCGTTCTTCTTGACCAGTCCAATCAACAGAATGATGCCCACGAAGCTGAAGATGTTCAGTTCCTCGCCGAACAGCAGCAGCGTCAGCAGTGCGCCGAATCCGGCGAACGGCAGCGCGGTCAGTATGGTCAGTGGATAACCGTAGTGTTCATAAAGTATGGCTAGGATGATGTAGATCAGAATGATGGTGATCATCAACAGGACCGGCAACGATCTGAACGCTTCCTGGAACGCCTTCGCACTTCCCGCAAACGAACTGGAAACGTTGTCCGGCAGCACCTCGCGCGCAATAGCGCTGACGGCGGTCACTGCCTCCCCGACGGACGCCCCCGGCGCAAGGTTAAAGGAAAGCATCACCGCAGGCAGCTGTCCCAGGTGGGCTACCGAGATCGGCCCGACACCGCTCTTTATTTCAGCCACCGTACTGAGCGGCACCATGGCCCCGCTCGCGCTCTGAATATATATCGATTCCATGGCGTTGATGTCGCCCTGGAACCGCCGGTCGACTTCAAACAGCACCTGGAACTGGTCCGCTGCGCCGTACAGCGTGCTTACCCGCCTGCCGCCGAACGCGTTGAATAACGCCAGTTCGATCTGCTGCGAGGAAATTCCGAGCGCCGATGCGCGATCGCGCAGGATATTGAGCTGAATCTCGGGATTGCGCAATTCGAGGTTGGTCGACACGTCGCGCAGCAATGGCAGCGCTTTCAGCCTCTCTTCGAGCGCCTGCCCCGGCCCGTACAGGTCCTTCAGATCGGTGCCTGTTATGGTAAACACATAATCGCTGGTGGACAGCGTGCCGCCGATGCGGATGGCCGGCGGATTGGAAATGAACAACCTTACGTCCTGGTTGCGGGCGGCCTCGCGGCGGATCTGCTGAATCACCTCGTCGGCGCCGGCGGCGCGCTCGTCGCGCGGTTTGAGCCGTACGATAAAGCGACCGATATTATCGCCGAACGTTCCGCCTACGCCCTGCCCGGCCGTCGATATGACGCCGTCGACAGCGGGGTTCTTTTGCACGATCTCGGCTATGGCCTGCTGACTTCTCACCATGTTCTTGAACGGGGTGCCCTCGCGCGCGCGGGTATTGCCATAAATAAGACTCGTATCCTGGCGCGGAATGAATCCCTTCGACACGGCCTCGTAGAGCACGCCCATCAGCAACAGTACGGCAACGGACAAGAAGAGCAACGTACCCTGGAAACTGAGCGTCCAGCGCAGCGATGCAACATAACCGTTGCGCGCGGCATCGAACAAGCGTTCCGAGAGATTGAACAGGCGGCCGTGCACGTGCGTCGGCCGCAGCAAGCGGCTGCACAGCATCGGCGTTATCGACAACGAGACCGCCCCCGATATCAGGACCGACACGCCGACCGTGACGGCGAATTCGCGAAACAGGCGGCCGACCATGCCTTCCATGAACATGATCGGGATGAACACCGCGACCAGCGAAATGGTCATCGTGAGCACGGTGGACGTTATTTCTTTCGCGCCTTCAAGCGCCGCTGCCATGCGCTCCTTGCCCATTTCCATGTGGCGGGTGATATTTTCGAGCACCACGATAGCGTCGTCGACGACGAAGCCCACCGCCAGCGTGATCGCCATCAGCGAAAGATTGTTCAGGCTGAACCCGAGCATTTGCATCACGGCGAAGGTGCCAAGCACCGAGGCGGGCAGTACGAGCGCCGTAACCAGAGTCGCGCGTATATTGCGCAGAAACACGAGTATCACGCCCACCACCAGCACGATCGACAGGACCAGCGTGAAGCTCACGTCATGGATGGATTCGCGTATGAATTCGGAGCGGTCGACCACCACGTTGAGGGTCGCGCCCGCCGGCATCTCCTTTTCGATCTCCGGCAGGAGATCGCGCAACTGCTGCACGACCTCTACGGTATTCGAGCCCGGTTGGCGAAACACCGCCAGGATCAGCGCGCGTTCGCCGTTATACCAACTGCGTATCTTCTCGTTCTCGACGCCGTCCTCGGCGCGCCCGATGTCGGAAAGCCGGATCGGCTTGCCGTCCTTGTAGGCGATGATGAGCGGATTGAAATCGACCGCACGCTCGAGCCCGCCGTCGGACCTGACCGTATAGCTGCGCGCATTGCCCTGTAACGCGCCTGACGGCAGATTGGAGTTGGCGCTTTGAATCGCGCTCACCACCTTGTCCAGCCCCAGCCCGCGCTTCGAGAGCGCATTCGGATCGACGAACACCCGCACCGCGTATTTCTGCGAGCCGAATACCGTCACCTGCGCCACGCCGTTCACGGTGGAGAACCGCTGCGAAATATGCGAATCGGCGAACTTGTCGAGGTCGGCCATTGGCA
>JAYWDM010000529.1:0-3549 GCA_043779885.1 Betaproteobacteria bacterium
ACTGACGGCGACGCGACAAAATGTTCGGTCGTATTCATGGCCTCACGCCGCCTGCGTGAACGATACGGCGCGCACCGCACAAGCTGATGCCGGCTTTCATCGGCAACTCCAGTCGCATCCCGTCGCTGCCCGCAAAGTTATTCATTGCCGTTCCCGGCGCGCGGAGACGTTCCAGACGGTTGCGCGCAACTTCGTCACCAAAGCAGGTTGCGCAGCCGCCGGCCGGCCCTGCGCAACGTCCTCGATCATCAATAGCACCGCACGGATCGCCGCGACTATCACGCCGTGCAATTCCGCCGACAGATTGAGTCTGCCTTCGCGCAATTCATCCAGCAGCATTTCAGCCGACCGGCACAGTTCAAGCAGCGCCGGCACGTCGAAAAAGGCGGCGCCGCGCGTGACGGCGTGAAAATCGCGGCAGACGGCGATCCACAGGACCTCGTTGCCGGGTCTGCTCTGCAGGGCATCGAGCCTGCGGTCCACCGCGGCCAGCCGTTCGCGCGCCTCGCCCACGAAGGCGCGCAGCACCGCGTGACTGCCGTCGATATCCATCATCGCCTGCCCTTCATCATGCGTCGCGTCACCATGACGGCTTCATCCTGTAAGGTCGTGCGGCCCGCGTAACAGCGTCAGGCCATGCTGAAAACTTTGTCGAATCTGGCGCTGGTCAGCGCCGCTTTGACGATCCCGCGGCAATTGCTCAGCACGACGCGTTTGCGCGCTTCGTCGGCACGCTCCTTCAGAAGCAGCAGCATGCCGAGCGCGGAACTGTCGAGATATTCCACGCCGCCGAGATCGAGCTCCAGCTCGCGCACGGCGGGCGACGCAAGCGGCGAATCGCATGAATTCCTGAGCGCGCCATACGCATTGAAATCAAAGCGCCCGCGCAGGACCACCACTGCCCTGCCATTGATGATTTGCACGCTGGTGTGCATCGCCGCCCCCGGCTAACCGCTAGTTGTGACTAACGGCGCGCGTGCGGCGAATCTTTAGCCGCGCGCGGCGGCGGATAAATAATGATGGCGGATCAGGAAATTATCGGGCTTCATGCGGCGGCCGAAGCGCTCGATTCTGCAATGTTCAACAAACGGCAACGCCGGTGCGGCGCAATGCGTGCGGCGTTATGCGTTCGACGACGGCAGCTCGTTGGCCTTGAGCCAGAATGCGCCGAGCTTGTTGATGGCGGCATGGAATTCCGCGAACACCAGCGGCTTGACCACGTAAGCGTTGCTGCCGCCGCGATAACTGTCATTGACGTCCCGCTCCTCGCGCGAGGACGACAGCATGACAACGGGTATGGTCTGCAGCCGGTGGTCGCTTTTGATCGTGCGCAGGACGTCCAGACCATCGACTTTCGGCATTTTGATGTCGAGCAGGACCAGCGCCGGATTGACCGGCGGGCGAAGTGCGTAGTTACCACGGCAATACAGATAGTCGCGCGCCTCGGCGCCGTCGTGCACGACGATGATCCTCTCGGCGGGCCAGTAGGCGGCCAGCGCGTTCATCGCGAGTTCCACGTCGTCGACGCTGTCGTCCACCAGCAATACCTCTGCAACGGGCCTGTTCATTATTGCGCAATTCCCTGTGACGGTAACGCGACGAAGAAGGCGGCGCCACGCCCTTTCGTCCCCTCGGCCCACACGCGTCCGCCGTGGCGCTGGATTATGCGTGCAACATTGGCCAGCCCTATGCCGGTTCCTTCAAATTCGTCCGCGCCGTGCAGGCGCTGGAACACGCCGAACAGCTTGTGGGCGTACTGCATGTCGAAGCCCACCCCGTTGTCGCGGACGGCGATGATAACATCAGTTCCCTCCCCGGCGCATGCGATATCGATGCGCGCCGCGTCCCGCGGCCGCGTGTATTTGACCGCGTTCTCCAGCAGGTTGAAAAACACCTGGCGCAGCAGATTACGGTCGCCGTGGACGACCGGGAGCGCCCCGATGCTCCAGTCGACGCGCCGGCCGGCGATATCGGGTTTCAGGTCGTCGATAATGTCCGCGATCATGCGGTCGAGGGCGATGGGAATCTTGTTGAGAACGCCGCGCCCCGCCCGCGAAAACGTCAGGAGATCGTCGATCAGGCGCGTCATCGTCGACGATGCGCCCTCGATGCGCAGCATGTAATGCCGGGCGGCGTCATCCAGCGCCGGCCCCGCGTGCTGGCGCAGCATGTTGACGAACCCGTCGATATGCCGCAACGGCGCGCGCAGGTCGTGCGACACCGAATACGAAAAGGCCTCCAGCTCCTTGTTGAGCGCGGTGAGTTCGGCCGCCTTCTGCGACAACTCCTCGTTCACGTGGCGCAGCGTTTCCGCGTCGCGTTCATGCTGCGTGATGTCGGTGCCCACGCAGCCGACCGCGTAGGGCGCGCCCGCGGCGTCGAGCAGTGCGAATTTGTTCGAGATAAATACGCGCACACCGTCATTCGTCGGCACCCTGACTTCGGACGTCGACGGCGCGCACGTCTCCAGCACGCGCTGGTGCTCGTCCGTCAGCTGGCGCGCGAGTCCGGCGGGAAAGAACGCAGCGGGCGTCTTGCCGGCGAATTGATCAGGTGTCAGCTGCAGCAACTCGGCGTAACGCCGGTTCACCAGCAGATAACGGCCCTGCAGATCGCGCAGCGAAATGAGCGCCGCGCCGTTGTCCATGATCGCCTGCAGGCGCGCCTCGCTTTCGCGCAGCGCGGCTTCCGCGCGCCGGCGTTCGGTGATATCGCGCGAGATGCCGACGGTACCGGTGACGGCCTTATGCTCGTCCGTGATCGGGGTCTTGATGGTTTCGAACCAGCGGACTTCGCCATCGATCCCGTAGGGCCGCTCGAAACGCAATTCCGCGCCGCTGAGCATGACGCGCTGGTCCTCCTCGATGTCGCGGGCGGCGCGCGCGGCGGGGAAAAGTTCGCCGTCGGTTTTGCCGAAGATCTGATCCGCGGAGATGCCGTGGCGGGATGACCATGCCCGGTTGGCGGCAATATACCGGCCGTCCCGGTCCTTGAGATAGGCAACATCCGGGATGCCTTCCAGCAATTCCCGGTGCCGGCGGCGGCTCGCCTCGAGTTTGAGTTCGGCTTCGCGCCGGCGCGAAATGTCACGCGCCACCACATGCTGCGCGTTACCTTTGTGGTCGACGACCCGCGTCGTGCTGATCTCCACCGGAACGACGCTGCCGTCAAGCCGCACGTAGCGGGTCTCGGTCAGTCCGGGCGTCACGCCGGTGCGGGATTCCTGCGCGCTCCGCTCCCGCTCCGCAGCCTGTTCCTCCGCGTGCACAAACGCGCTCAGCGGCCTGCCGATGACCTGACCGGCGACGGTTGCGCCGAGCAGGCGCAGCGCGGCGGCGTTCGCGTAATCAATCTGCTCCCCGCGGCTGATGAACGTCGCGTCGGGCGACGTCTCGACCAGCGTGCGGTAGCGCTCTTCGCTCAAACTCAGGGCCACTTCGGCGTGTTTGCGCGCGGTGATGTCGCGCAGGATGACCTGCCGCATGGCGCCGCGCTGATCGACGATCGGCGTCGAACTGCCCTCCCCGTCGAACGTGCTGCCGTCGAGCC
>JAYWDM010000530.1:0-3548 GCA_043779885.1 Betaproteobacteria bacterium
ATCGCACAGGTCGCCTCGATCTCGGCCAATTCCGACGCGTCCATCGGCGAGAAAATCGCCGAAGCCATGGAAAAAGTCGGCAAGGAAGGCGTGATCACCGTCGAGGACGGCAAATCGCTGGAAATGGAACTCGACATCGTCGAAGGCATGCAGTTCGACCGCGGCTATCTGTCGCCGTATTTCATCAATAGCGCGGAAAAGCAGATGTCGATACTGGAAAATCCCTACGTCCTGCTCTCGGAAAAGAAGATCTCCACCATTCGCGATTTGCTGCCCGTACTTGAGCAGGTGGCGAAAGCCGGCAAGCCACTGCTGATCATTGCCGAAGATGTCGACAGCGAAGCGCTGGCGACGCTGGTAGTGAACAATATTCGAGGCATTCTCAAGACGTGTGCCGTTAAAGCGCCCGGCTTCGGGGATCGTCGCAAAGCAATGCTTGAAGATATTGCAATCCTCACTGGCGGGACCGTCATTGCCGAGGAAGTTGGCCTGTCGCTCGAGAAAGTTACGCTGAAGGATTTGGGCCAGGCCAAGCGCATCGAGATCGACAAGGAAAACACCACGATCATTGACGGCGCCGGCGATACCAAAGCGATAGAAGGCCGCGTTAAGAGCGTGCGCAAGCAGATCGAAGACACGACCAGCGATTACGACAAAGAAAAACTGCAGGAACGCGTTGCCAAGCTCGCCGGCGGCGTAGCGCTGATCAAGGTTGGTGCTGCGACCGAAGTCGAAATGAAAGAGAAGAAGGCACGCGTAGAAGATGCGTTGCACTCAACCCGCGCCGCGGTGGAAGAAGGTATCGTTGCAGGCGGCGGCGTGGCATTGCTGCGTGCGCGTTCTGCCCTGAGCAACCTTAAGGGCGACAACCACGATCAGGATTCGGGAATAAAAATAGTACTGCGCGCACTGGAAGAACCCCTGCGCTGCATCGTCGCCAATGGCGGTGACGAGCCGTCGGTGGTGCTCAACAAAGTCATCGAGGGCAAGGGTAACTATGGTTACAACGCGCAGACCGGCCAGTACGGGGATCTGATGGAAATGGGCGTTGTGGATCCGACCAAAGTCGCGCGAGTTGCCTTGCAGAACGCTGCATCAGTGGCCGGCTTGATACTCACTACCGACGCGATGGTGGCAGATTCGCCGAAGGAAGAATCCGCCGGCGGCGGTATGGGCGGTGGCATGGGTGGCATGGGCGGCATGGACATGTAACAAGCCCGCAAGCGCCAGTCGTTCACCGTTACTCCGGGCGCGATCCGGGGTACAGTTCCGAGAGAAGCCCCGTTTACGCGGGGCTTTTTTTGCATTCGGCGCGCGAAAGCGGACCTCGTGCGTTCGTGAATTTTTGCGGAGCACACACCCGGACAACCTGGTGGTGATCAGCGCTGGGCGACCTTCTTGAGAAATCACGCGAAGGCGATATTGGCCTGCGATTGCTTTGTCGCCGTCACGGCCACTTTTCAAGTGTAGTACGTTTTCGGTGTCATTGAACACGGCAGGCGGCGGCTTGCACACGTGAGCGTAACGAACCACCCGACCGCAGACTGGACGCTACAGCAGATGCGGAAAGTGGTGGGGGAGGAAAGTCCTTACCGCTATCTGATTCATGATCGCGATAGCATCTTTGCTACGCGCTTTGACAACTCAGTTCGAGCGTTGGGGTTGAAGGTGCTGCGGACGCCGTTTCGAAGTCCCAAGGCGAATTCGATCTGTGAGCGGGTGATCGGCACGATTCGGCGGCAATGTCTGGACTGGATAATTCTGGTTTCCGAGAAACATTTGCGTGCAACGCTGCGCGAATGGGTGACGCACTACAACGCGGGGAGGCCGCACAAGATGTTGGGTCCAGGCGTAGCGGGTCCGCCGGCTGTGGCATCGGCGGTTCCGAAGTCAGAGTTCCGACATCTGTTGCGGGCGGGCAAGATCGTGCGCGCGAAGTCAGTGTTGGGCGGACTGCATCATGAGTACTCGCTCGCGGCGAACGGCGCCCGATCATCATGCAACTCGAAGAACAATTTCAGGACGCGCAATATTTGCGCACCACAGAGAGCATGGCAGTCTCCCCGCGGAGGTTCAGTCGCTCGCGGCCCGCATTGAAGCTTGCTCTTATGTGCGGTAAACTTTTAACCAGCCGCGAACACACAATCGGCTGAAACTATCTCGAAGGGGGAGTCATGGGTCCGCAACGTTATGCACGCCACGCCATCGCAGTGTTCGCCATTCTGCCGAGCCTCATCTTGACGGGGTGCGCCAATACTCCGTCCGACAAATCAATCACGGTGGCGGAGCAGGGCAGCTTTTTTGTCGGCGGCCGCAAAGTGCAGGCCCCGGGCACCTACGATCCGACCCAATCGCCGGCGGGCACCGACGAAGGACAGACTTTCTGGGTCGAGCAGATGTACGTGCAATACCAGATTCCGGCGGACGCGCGGAAATACCCGCTCATCCTCGTGCACGGCGGCAGCGGCACGGGCCGCGTGTGGGAGACCACGCCCGATGGACGCGAGGGTTACCAAACGCTGATGTTGCGGCGCGGTTTCCCCGTCTACATCGTCGACTTTCCGCGGCGCGGACGCGCGGGTTACCCGAGCTTCAACGGACCGTTCGGTACGCTGGCGGGCAGCCCGGCCGTTGCCAATATGACGGGCCAGGCCGGCGTCCAGTACGCGTGGTCGCGCTGGCGGCTCGGTCCCAAATATCCGGACGTGTTTCCGGTGCAGCAGTTTCCGATGCAGGCGGTCGACCAGTTCATGCAACATCTGGTGCCGACCATATCGGACGACGCCGAAATCATCAGCCGCGCGCTCGTGGCTCTGCTTGACAAGATCGGCCCCGCGATCGTGGTGACGCATTCGCAGTCGGGACTGTTCGGGTGGCTGGCCGGCGCGCGCTCGGCCAACGTGAAAGGAATCGTCGCCTACGAACCCGGCTTCGTCTTCCAGCAAGGGCAGGTGCCGCCGGCGATTCCGCTCTTCAAAGGCAGTCAGCCATCGGGATCGCCGGTGACCCCGGCGGAGTTCGCGCGGCTTACGCAGATTCCGCTCCAGGTGGTTTACGGCGACAACATCCCGCAGCAGCCGATACCCGACCTCGTGGCCGACGGGCGGCGCGCGCAGGTCGTGACGTCACGGATGTTTGTCGATGCGCTCAACAAGCAAGGCGGTCAGGCAAGCGTGCTGCATCTTCCCGACGTGGGCTTATACGGCAACTCGCACTTCATGTTTTCCGATCTCAACAACGTCTCCGTTGCGGACCAGTTGTCGCAGTTTCTGCGGGCAAAAGCGCTCGATATCCGTTAGGCAGGGTGTTCGATCGGCGCATGCCCGGCCGAACACCTTAATGCGTGGGTTGCGTCATGCCGCGAACTCGCCACCAACGGCAGCGAAGTCATTTCTGAGGAGACCCGAGTGCTGATCAATAAGGCAGTAAACCGGGAGTGGAAGGTCACGGAGTATGCCGGCATTGAGCGCAGCTTATTCCGCAATAACGATGCGGGTGGCCGTTCGTCGGTCGTGCGCCTTACGCAAGGGGCGAGGTTTCCGCGTCAT
>JAYWDM010000531.1:0-3541 GCA_043779885.1 Betaproteobacteria bacterium
GCCATCTGGCGTTCCGCCGCCGCGATATCGGGCCTGCGTTCGAGCAGTTGCGAAGGCATGCCGGCGGGAATCTGCGGAATGGCTATCTGCAGCGGCTCCGCGGCAATCGACAGTTCCGCCGGCGGCTTGCCGACGAGTATCGCGATCGCGTGTTCGAGTTGCGCGCGCTGCACGCCGACGTCGATCGACTGCGCGCGCGTGCTTTTCAACTGCGTCTCGGCCTGCACCACGTCGACGCGCGCCGCCACGCCGGCGTTGTAGCGGTTGCGCGTGAGGTCGAGCGACCGCTGGTAAGCGGCCACCGCCGTGTCCAGCAGATGCCGTCGCGTGTCGAGCACGCGCAACTGGAAGTACGCGATCGCCAGCTGCGACTGGGCAAGCAGGCGCACATTGGCGAGGGTCGCGGCGCTTGCCTGCGCATTCGCCACGTTGCCTTCAATCGCACGCCGCACGCTTCCCCACAGGTCGGGCGCCCACGAGGCCGTCAGCGGAAGATTGTAGACATTGACCGGCACCGGGCTGTTGCCGGACGCGCCGGCGACATTCGGCGAGCGGCTGCGCGTGGCGGTGGCGGACACCGCGAGCGTCGGCCATAGACCCGCGCGCGACTGTTCGACGACCGCCTCGGCCTGCCGCAACCGGGCTTGCGCGATGCGCACGGTTTCATTCGACACGTCGACCTCGGCGGCGAGCGCGTTCAAGCGGGCATCGCCGAAAATCTCCCACCATTTGCCGCGGCTCACCGCGTCGTTCGGCTGCGCGGGTTTCCAGTCCCCCGCTTCCTTGAACGCGGCGGTGGCCGGCGCCGCCGGCCGCACGTAATTCGGCCCCACCGTGCAGCCGCCGAGCAGCGCGAGAACCGCCCCGGACGCGAACATGCCGGCACAAACGCAATTCAACTTCATTCGGCCTCCAATATGACACGGCCCGTCCGGCGCCGCCACGCGCGCTGGCACCACAGGCGAAAACGGTCGAGGTAGATGTAGACCACCGGCGTCGTATACAGCGTAAGGAGCTGGCTCAATATGAGGCCGCCGACGATCGAAATGCCGAGCGGCCGGCGCAGTTCCGAGCCGTCGCCGAACCCGAATGCGAGCGGCATGGCGCCGAGCAATGCCGCCATTGTCGTCATCATGATCGGACGAAAGCGCAGCAGACAGGCTTCGTAGATCGCGTCTTCCGGCCGCTTGCCGGTCGCGCGTTCCGTAGCGAGCGCAAAATCGATCATCATGATGGCGTTCTTCTTGACGATGCCGACCAACAGGATAACGCCGATCAGCGCGATGATGCTGAACTCGGTCTTGAAGAGCAGCAGCGCGAGCAGCGCGCCGACGCCCGCCGAAGGCAGTGTGGACAGTATGGTGAGCGGGTGCACGTAGCTCTCGTAGAGGATGCCGAGCACGATGTAGACGGTGAGTATCGCCGCGAGTATCAGCCACGGCTGGCTATCGAGCGACGCCTGGAACGCGCGCGCCGTGCCCTGAAAGCTGCCATGCAGCGTGGCGGGCGCGCCGATTTCAACCATGGCTGCATTGATCGCTTTCGTCGCGTCGGAGAGCGACACGCCGATCGGCAGATTAAACGAGATCGTGGCGGCGGCGAACTGCCCCTGGTGATTGACCGCCAGCGACGTGTTGGTCGGCTCAAAGCGCGAGAATGCCGACAGCGGCACCTGGCCGCGCGTCGGCGACTGCACGTAGACGCTGTTGAGCGTTTCGGGGCTTTGCCAGTACTCGGGGGCGACTTCCATGACGACGCGATACTGGTTGAGCGTCGCGTAAATCACCGACACCTGCGCCTGGCCGAACGCGAGATTGAGCGTGGTATCGATCATGCGCGGCGTAATGCCCATGCGCGCCGCGGTTTCGCGGTCTATCGTGAGCGTGGTCTGCAGGCCCTTCACCTGCTGGTCGGTGTTGACGTCGGCGAGTTGCGGCACATCAAGGAGCGCGCGGTGCAGGCGCGGCGTCCACGTTCTTAACACCTCGAGTTCGTCCGCCAGCAGCGTGAACTGGTAGGCCGCGTCGCTCGGCCTGCCGCCGACGCGGATATCCTGCGCCGGGACGAGGAAGAGGTTCGCGCCGGGCACGCGCGCGAGCTTGCCGCGCAGCCGCGCGACCACCTGATCGGCGGACACCTGGCGCTCCTTCAGCGGTTTCAACGAAATGAACATGAAACCGCCGTTGCGCCGGCCGCCGCCGGTGAAACCGGTCACGCTTTCGACTGCCGGGTCAGTCTGAATGATGTCGACGAATGCGGCGAGCTTCGGCCGCATCGCCTGAAACGAACTGGCCTGGTCGGCCTGGATGTTGCCGACGATGCGGCCGGTGTCCTGCTGCGGAAAAAAGCCTTTCGGAATTTCGATGTACAGATACACGTTCAGGCACACCGTGGCAGCGAGGATGGAGACGATGAAGCGCGGATGGCGCAACGCCCAGCCCAGGCTCCGCTCGTAGCCGCGCAGGAACCACGCGAACACGCGTTCGCTGGCGCGATACCAGCGCCCGTGCGCCTGCGCGGACGCGGGCTTCAATAGGCGTGCGCACATCATCGGCGTAGTGGTAAGCGACAGTACCAGCGAGATCAGGATCGCCACCGACAGCGTGACGGCGAATTCGCGGAAGAGCCGCCCGACGATGCCGCCCATCAACAGGATGGGAATGAATACCGCAATCAGCGACACGCTCATCGACAACACGGTAAAACCGACCTCGCGGACACCCTGCACCGCCGCCGCGAAAGGCTGCAGGCCTTTTTCAATGTGGCGCGACACGTTCTCGAGCACGACGATGGCGTCATCGACGACGAATCCGGTCGCGATCGTCAGCGCCATCAGCGACAGGTTGTTCAGACTGTAGCCGCACAGGTACATGGCGCCGAAAGTGCCGATCAGCGACACCGGCACCGCGACACTCGGGATCAGCGCCGCGCGCCAGTTGCGCAAAAACAAAAACACCACCAGGATGACGAGCCCGATCGAAATCATCAGCGTGCGCTCGACGTCGCGCAAGCTGGCGCGGATGGTGCTGGTGCGCTCCATCACGACCTTTAACTCGATCGCCTGAGAAATCGACGCGCGCAGCTGCGGCAACGCTTCGTTCACGCGATCGACCGTCTCGATGATGTTGGCGCCGGGCTGGCGGTACATAAGCACCAGCACCGCCTGCTTGCCGTTTGAAATGCCGGCGTTGCGCACGTCCTGCACCGAATCGATGACAGTCGCCACGTCCGACAAACGCACCGCGGCGCCGTTTCTGTAAGCAACGATCAGCGGGATGTACTGGCGCGCTTCTTTTGCCTGGTCGTCCGCGTAAATCTGCCACTGGCGCTCGCCTTCCTCGACCGTGCCCTTGGGTCGGTTCGCGTTGGCCGCGACGATCACGGCGCGCACTTCATCCAGCCCGATCGCATACTTGTTAAGCGCAGTCGGGTTGAGTTCCACACGCACCGCCGGCAGCGAACTGCCGCCGACCGTGACCTGGCCGATACCGGACACCTGCGAGAGCTTTTGCGCGATGATGGTCGAAGCCGCGTCATACAT
>JAYWDM010000532.1:0-9968 GCA_043779885.1 Betaproteobacteria bacterium
GTGCGGCGGGCGATGGCCGAGGCGGGAATTACCGACCCCGCCGACGTGCACTTCGTGCAGTCCAAGACGCCGTTGCTGACCTCGCAGCGGATCGAGGCGGCCCACGCGCGCGGCAAGGACGTGGTGGACGTGGACATGATGGAATCGATGGCCGTGTCCAATGCCACGGCGGCGCTCGGCATAGGCGTTGCGCTAGGCGAAATTCAGATGCCCAGGCCGGACCAGATCGGCAAGGACCTTTCGATGTATTCCTCGGTCGCGTCGTGCTCCTCGGGCGTGGAGCAGGATGAGGCGCAGATCGTCGTCGTCGGCAACCGCAAAGGCATGGGCGGATCCTTCCGCATCGGCCATTCGGTGATGCAGGACTCCTTGGATATCGAAGCGATCTACGAGGCCATCGGAGACGCAGGGATCAAGCTGCCGGAAAGACCCAGGGCATCGGATCTCGGCAAGGCGCTGGTGAACTGTTTCATCAAGTGCGAGACGCATCCCTCCGGACGCATACGCGGGCGGCGCATCGCGTCGCTCAACGATTCGGATATTCACCATACCCATCACACCAAGGCCACTGTCGGAGCGGTCGCGGCCGTGGCGACCGGCGATCCGGCGGTGTATTGCTCGGTGGCGGCGCTGCAGCAGGGCCCGGCGGGCGGCGGCGTGGTCGCGGCGATCGTGAACATGGATCTTCTGCCCAAGTGAAGGCGTGAGCCCAGGCGGTTAAAACAAATCACAGGGCAGGCGCAGTGGCGTCCTTGGGCAACGCGCCGACCGCTCTGAGCAGGTGTAGATCTGCGGGCGCAGGTCCTCCCACGCTGACCACCGGACTGCCGCGGTCGGCGCAGACCGCGTGGCGCATCCCGACCGGCACGTGGATCGCGTCGCCCGCCTCGAACGGCAATGCGCGGTCATGGTCCAGATCCTTGATCGTGCCCCGTCCTTCGAGAATGAAGATCGTGTCCTCCGATTCCTTGTGCACATGCGGCACGTTGGCCTCGCCGGCCTCCATGCGCACGTAATTCATGTTGGCGGTCCAGGCGCCGACGCCCGGCCAGACGACAAAGCGGGCGTCCTTGGATATGAGCGGCATGTAAAGGCTGGGATTGTCGCGGTGATAGACCTTGATGCCCATGTCAGGCTCCTTTGGCTAGGGTTGCATACCATGTCTTGTCGGCGGGGCAGGGTCCGCCGATGACTTCCATGCCCTCGCCGCCGGCACGGATGCGATAGGCGCTGCCGTCATTCACATGAATCATCGAACCCTCGCGCAGCTCCTGCGCCGCGCCAGTGTCATCGGCGACCACACCGCTCCCGCGGACCACGTAATAGGCCGCCTCCATCGGATGCTGCAGGCGGATGGTGGCCGCGCCGGCCCCGAGAACGATCCGGTGCAGGCTGCGCTGCCGTGCGCCGGAGCCCGGCCAGATTACCGCTCGCGCCTCTCCCTGGCCATCAACGATGGGAATGATCGGACAGGAGTCGTCGGCGCGGATTACCTGCATTTCATCGGGCGACTGGGTCATCGGGCTTCCTCGTTGAAAACGCGGGCAAACAGGCAATGTCTGTGGCGCACAGTATAAATGCGTGCCGGAGAATCTGTTAACCTTAAGAATCCGATGCAAAATGAGTTTTGCATCGGGCTGACATAGGGGAATATAACGGATCGAGGTGGGAAGGGATGGGTCCCACCCCTTCCCCTGATCCCCTCATTTTGTAACCGGCCCCGAGAAGAAATCCCATACTGGGCACGCTGGCAGGATGAAACCCGCAGCTTTCGACCACGTCGCGCCTGAAACGCTGGATCAGGCGCTTGCGTTGCTGGTCAAGCACGGGGACGACGCAAAAATTCTCGCTGGCGGCCAGAGCCTGGTTCCGGTGCTTGCATTGCGGCTGGCGTCGCCGTCCTGGCTGATCGACCTCAATCGGATCGCATCGTTGTCCGGCATTCGGCGGCTGGATTCCGGGGAACTGGCGATCGGCGCGCTCACTCGCCACCGGATGGTGGAACGAAGCAATGTTGTCGCACTCGCCAATCCCCTGTTGGCCGCGGCCATGCCCTGGATTGCGCACGTGCAGATCCGTAACAGGGGCACGATAGGCGGCAGCCTGGCGCATGCCGATCCGGCGGCGGAGCTGCCGGCGATATGTGTCGCCTGCGATGCAATCCTGGTCGCGCAGAGCCAGCGCGGGCGGCGCGAGATCGCCGCTGCCGATTTCTTCAAGGGAATGTTCGAAACCGCGCTCGCCGCCGACGAACTGCTGGTCGAGATACGCTTTCCCGAGTGGCCCGCCGGCAGGGCACACGGTTTTCTCGAAGTAGCGCGCAGACACGGGGACTTTGCAATCTGCGGCATCGCTGCAACAGTCGATTTCAACCAGATCGGCAGCATCAGCGACAGCCGCATCGTCGCTTTCGGCGTGAACGATAGGCCGGTGAGGCTGGCAGCCGCAGAACGGGCGTTGATCGGCACCAAAGGCACCAGCGACGCCATCCGAGCCGTAGCCGCGGCGGCCTCAGCGGGACTCTCCCCGCGCAACGATCACCATGCGTCGAGCGAGTATCGATTGGAACTGGCACAGGTGCTGACCCGCCGCGCGCTGATCCAGGCAATGCGGCAGGCACTGCAGAACAGCTGAAATCACAATGATTGAATCGCGCGATATCGAAATCAGCGTCAATGGTGAACCAAGGCGCGGCCGCTGCGAGCCGCGCATGACCCTGGTCGATTTTTTGCGCGAGACGCTTTCGCTCACCGGAACGCATATCGGCTGCGAGCACGGCGTGTGCGGCGCCTGCACCGTGTTGCTGGACGGCGAATCGGTGCGCTCCTGCCTGATGTTCGCGGTGCAGGCCGACGGTGCGAACCTGACTACCGTCGAAGGCCTCGCGCCGCCGGGCGAGATGAACGACCTGCAGCGCGCCTTCCAGACTTTCCATGCGCTGCAATGCGGCTTTTGCACCCCCGGAATTCTCACCACCGCCACCGCGCTGCTGCGGGAGAATCCGAATCCGACCGAGGACCAGGTGCGCCACGCGATTTCCGGCAACATCTGCCGCTGCACCGGCTACCAGCCTATCGTGCAGGCGATCCTGGATTGCGCGCGCAGCCGCGCCCGCATGATCGCGACCGCGGAGGGGCGGGCGAAATGAATGCTCCCGATCGCGCCCTTGCGAGGAACAAGCAGGTCGGCGCACCCACCGTACGCGGCGAAGACCAGCGATTTCTCACCGGCAGTGCGCGCTTTACCGATGACGTTCGCCTGGAGCGCATGGTGCATGCGGCGGTGCTGCGCAGTCCGCATGCCAACGCGAAAATTCTCGGCATCGATACGGCCGCCGCCCGGGACACCCCGGGAGTCCTGCTGATCCTCACCGCTTCGGATTTTGGCGACCCGCTGCCGTTGATTCCAATACGTTTGGCGCCGATGCCGGGGCTGGAGCGCTTCCTTCAACAACCAATTGCCGCCGACCGGGTGCGCTACGTCGGCGAGCCGGTGGCCCTGGTTGTCGCCGAATCGCGCTATATCGCCGAGGATGCGCTGGATCGCATTGTCGTCGACTATGAGTCGCTGGATCCGGTAACCAGCATCGAGAAGGCAATGCTGGACCGTGCGCTGGTGCACGAAGCGGTGGGTAGCAATATCGGCAGCCATTACCACGTGTCGCGCGGCGATCCGGAGAGCGGATTCGCGCAAGCCGAATACACACGCAAGGAGCGCTTTCGCTGCCACCGGCACACCGCTGCTCCGATGGAGACCCGCGGGATGGTCGCCGAATACGTCGGCGAAGGCGATGGTGCAATTCTGCGCATCTGGGGTGCCACCAAGGTGCCGTTCTTCAACCGGCGCTTGCTTGCGAAGATGGTCGGATTGCCCGAGTCGTCCATAGACATGATCGAGACCGACATCGGCGGCGGATTCGGGGTGCGCGGGGAGTTCTATCCAGAGGATTTTCTTGTGCCCTGGGCAGCCATGCAACTGCGCCGCCCGGTCAAGTGGATCGAGGACCGTTGCGAGCATTTGATGGCGACCAATCACGCGCGCGAGACCGAATGCGAACTCGAGATCGGCATGAAGCGCGATGGCACCATCGTCGGCCTGCGCGCGATCGTCATGGCCGATCTGGGTGCCTATGCGCGCACCGGCGGCGGCGTCGCCCTGGCGCGCGTGCCGCAGTTTCTGCCCGGCCCTTACCGGATCGCCGATTACGCCTGCGAGGTGTTCGCCTTGTTTTCGAACAAGACCCCGGTGGGAACTTATCGCGGCCCCGGTCGCTATGAGGCGAATTTTTTTCGCGAGCGCCTGCTGGACATGGCCGCAGCCGATCTCGGCCTGGACCCGATTGCGCTGCGCGAAAAGAACCTGGTATCGGCCGCTGAAATTCCCTATGACATCGGCAAGCTGGTGCCCTGGGAAGGTCCGAACGAATATGACGGCGGCGACTTCCACTCGGCTTTCCGGCAGGCGCTGGCTGCGATCGGCTATGCGTCGCTGCCTAGAGACGGCGCTGAGATTGACGGCCGGTTGCACGGCATCGGTGTTGCGTGCTTCACCGAATCCAGCGGCGCCGGCCCATCGGAGAGCGCCCGTATCGTCGCGCGGCCCGACGGGCGCTACGAGATCTATTCCGGCGTCACGACTATGGGTCAGGGACACGAGACCGTATTCGCGCAGATCGCCGCCGACGAACTTGACCTGCCCTTGTCCGCATTCCAGGTGTTTCACGGTTCGACCGCCTATGTCGACGAAGGCTGGGGCACCTTCCACAGTCGTGCCATCGTTGTCGGCGGCAGCGCGGTGAAAATGGCGGCGGAGTCGATGCGCGAAAAGCAGATCGCCCTGGCAGCCAGGCGCACCGGCCTTGCGGAAGCCGATCTTCGCCTTAGCGCCGGCGCCGTATTGCGCAGGGACAACGCAAGCACGGTGCTTGAAATCAGCCGACTGGCGCAGGCGGCGCAGGATGGCGACGCCGAGGCGCGGGAGGCGACGCACATCAAGGCGCGCTTCGACATCAAGATGCGCACCTACAGCTACGGCAGCCATGTCGCCCATGTCGCGGTCGACCCGGAAACGGCGCAGGTGCAAGTGCTTTCCTATGTCGCTCTCGAGGACGTCGGCCATGTCATCAATCCCCTGCTTGCCGCAGGCCAGGCGGTCGGCGGCGCGGTGCAGGGAATCGGCGCCACCTTTCTGGATGAACTGATCTACGACGACAGCGGGCAACTCATCACCGGGAGTTTTGCCGATTACCTGATGCCGACCAGCACAGATGCGCCGCCGGTCATTCCCATCATGCTGGAGGAAGCGCCCTCCGCGTCAAATCCGCTCGGTGCAAAAGGAGCGGGCGAGGGCGGGATCGTCGCCTCGGGGGCCGCGGTTGCGAACGCAGTCGCGAACGCGCTATCGCCGCTGGGCGTGAAAATTACCGCCCTTCCGCTGTCGCTCGACAAACTGGCGGCGAGCATCCGTGCCGCCCGAAGAAAATCCTGATGCCCATCGATGTTCACGCCCATTACATTCCACCGCAGGTAGTCGAGGAACTGGAACGCGACAGCGGGCGTTACGGCATCAATGTCGTGATGCATGAACCGAGCTGCCAGAAATGCCTGCGCTTCGAATTCGGCATGCAGGTGCGGCCGTTCTTCCAGCGCTTGCTCGAGCCGGCCGACAAACGCATCGCCTGGATGCACGGCATCGGCCTGACGCGCCAGATCCTGTCGATATGGACCGACATCTTCGGCTACGCGTTGCCGGCGGAGAAGGGCGACGCCTGGCATCGTCTGCTGAACGAAAAGCTTTCCGCGTTTGCCGCGACGCGGCCGGATGCATTTTCATGGATCTCGTCCGGGGCGTTGCCGCACGCGGCGCTCGCCGCGCGCGAGCTCGAGCGCGCGGTGAAGCAGCTTGGCGCCGTCGGCGGCGTGGCTGCGACCAATGTCGACGGGACCAATCTTGGCGAGTTGCCGCTCGATGAATATTGGGCTGCGGCGGTGGCACTCGATGTTCCGGTGTTCCTGCATCCAACCGCACCGGTCCCGGTGCCCCGAACGGCGAAATTTTCGCTTTCGCAGGTTGCCCAGTACACCTTCGATACCACGCTGTGCGTCGGTTCGCTGATCGGCGCCGGCGTCATGGATCGCTTCCCGAAGCTGCGCCTGATCCTGTCGCACGGCGGCGGCAGCGTGCCGTATCTGATCGGCCGCTTCGATTGCATGCATCAACGCGCGGATCCAAAGCAATCCGGCGTTGTCGCGGAAAAAGCACCCTCCGAATACCTGCGCCGCTTCTGGTACGACACCATCGTGCACGACCCGCTCACGCTGGAGTTTCTTGCGCAGCGGGTGCACGCCGATCGGTTGGTGCTCGGGACGGACGAGTCGTTTCCCCCGCACGAAGCGGACCCGCTGGGGTTGTTGCGGCGCGCCCGATTTTCCGACGCGGATGTCGCGTTGATCGGCGAGGGAAATCCACGCTCACTGTTCAAACTTCCAGAGTAATCATGCCTTACGCTACCGCCCGTGATGGAACCAGGCTTTATTGGGAGGCGAGCGGCTCGGGTGCACCGCTGGTATTTGTCCACGAATACGCGGGCGACCACAGGAGCTGGGAGCCGCAGGTGCGGCACTTCTCGCGTCGATATCGCTGCATCGCTTTCAATTCCCGGGGCTATCCGCCCTCGGATGTGCCGACCGCGGATGCCGCGTACTCTCAGGAGATCGCCCGGGACGATGTGATTGCCGTCATGGACGCAGCAGGCGCCACGGGCGACGCGAAGGCGCATCTCATCGGCCATTCGATGGGCGCCTACACCACGCTGCATGTCGGCTGCGACTTCCCGAACCGCTGCCGTTCCCTGACGGTGGCCGGATGCGGCTGGGGATCGCAACCCGGAACGCGCGACACATCGGTGGCGCTGGCGCGGGACATCGGCGAAATGTTTCGCAAGGAAGGTATTGCGGTCGCGGCGCGCAAGTACGCCGATTTCGCGATGCGGGCCCAGCACCGCGCCAAGGATCCCCGCGGGTTCGAGGAGTTCGTGCGCTGGATGTCGGAGCACTCCGCCGAAGGCCATGCGCTGACCATGCTCAATGTTCAGATCAAGCGGCCGACCATCGGCGAACTGGAACCCCGGTTGCGCACCTTGTCGCTGCCGACGCTCATCGTGCTTGGCGACGAGGACGATGCCTGCGTCGACGGCAGCCTGATCATGAAGCGCGCCATTCCGAACGCGGGCTTGCTGATGCTGCCTTGCGCCGGGCACACCATCAACAGCGAGGAACCGGCCGCATTCAACGCGGCGCTGGCCGATTTTCTCTCTGCGGTGGAGAACGGCCGCTGGCGCGCCCGGCCCCCGGTCCCGGCGTCGAACTGACGATCGATGCCGATGCGCAGTAATAGTCGGTTACGAAATGAGGGGATAAATCCCCTCGTACTCTCCTATCTCAGCCCGTTGCAAAACTCATTTTGCAACGGGCTCTTATGGTATCGTGAATCAAGATTTGGTAAGGAGTTGATATGACTGTCCGCCGCAACCTGTTCATCCTCGGCCTGATCGCACTCGCGCCTTTCGCCGCCGGCCCGCGCCCCGCCATCGCCCAGGAGCTCACGCTCCTCACCACGGTGACCCGCGTTGTCAACCTGCCGATGATCGTCGGGCTGCGGCTGCTCGAAAAAGAAGACGGCGTAAAAGTGGTCGTCAAGGACCTGCGGACTCCCGAGGCCGTCATGCTCGCCGTCATCGACGGGCAGGGTCAGGTGGGGACCGGGTTCGCGCCGTTCTATCCGGCGATCGAGAAGGGCGCGCGCGTATCGGGCGTGATGGAGCTGTCGCGGCCGGAGTTCGTCATCATGGCGAAAAAGGAGATCCCGGCGGTGAAAGCGCTGACCGGCGTGCGTCTTGCGTCCCACTCGCCCAGGTCCACCGTGCAATCGCTGATCGAGTTCTACCTGAAGACGCAGCCCGGCGTGAACCCGAACGTGGTCTTCATCCCCGAAGGCTCGCCCGCCCGCGCCGAGGCACTGCTGCGCGGCGCGGTGGACGCGGCTGCGTTCGATCTTACCTCCGCCCAGGTCGTCAACGAGCGCTCGCCCGGCCGGTTCCACGTGCTGGTGGACTTCACCGACCAGCCGGTGTCTTCCAGTTCGCTGGTGGTGAACGCGGAGTTCGCGAAGAAGAATCCCCATCTCGTGCAAAAACTCGTGCTGCGCATGCTCCAGTCCTATCGCGAGGGCGCGAAGGATCCGAAATTCTGGGTTCGCGAGCGCGGCGACACGATGAGGGACGTGGACGATGCGAAGCTGGAGAGCCAGCTTCGCGCGGTCGTGAAGATCTTCGACCTCAACGGCGGTCTCGACCGGATGCGCGGGCCGGGTGCGGAGGAGAATCTCTCATTCCAGGTGACCACCGGCAACCTGAGCGGGCCCTTGAGCAAGTGGAAGCCGGAAAGGTTTTTCGATGTAGCGCCTCTTGAGGCGGTGCTGAAAGAAATCGGCAAGAGATAGTGATCCTCGGGCTGCGCGCGGCGTCCTTCGTCGCGTTCCTCCTGCTATGGGAGTGGGCGGCGCAGGTGCCGATCAGCTTCAACTTTCCCACGCCGTGGGCGACTTTCACAGCCCTGATTGGCCTCATCCAGTCCGGCGCGATCCTTGGCGCCACCCTGACCAGCCTGCAGTCGCTGCTCCTCGGCTTCGGCTGCGCGGTCATCATCGGCGTGCCCCTCGGGCTGGTCATGGGGGTCGTGCGTCCGATAGGCCGCGTGGGCCGGGTCTACCTCGACCTTCTTATCGCATTGCCGACAGCCGCCTTGATTCCGCTTGTCATCCTCTCCTTCGGTATCAACATCATCTCCTCCGCCGTTATCGTGTTCGCCTTTGGCGTGCCCTTCGTCACGATGAACGCCTACGGCGGCGTGCGCGACGTGCGCCCGAGGCTCCTGGAAATGGCGCGCTCGTTCGACGTCTCGTGGGGCCAGCTTTTCGCGCATGTCGTACTGCCGGGCGCGATGCCGATGGTGCTCGCCGGAATCCGCTACGGGCTGTCGCGGGCTTTCGTCGGCCTGATCGTGGCCGAGCTGCTGCTGTCGCCCTTCGGCCTGGGCCGCCTCATCATGATATCGCGCTCGATGTTCGAGCACGATCTCATGTTCGCCACCGTTGTGTGGACGCTGCTGCTCGCCAGCGCCTCACTCGCCGCGCTAGCGCGGCTGGAAGTCCGTCTGCTCCGCTGGAGGGCATGATGGCCGGGGTGATGACGTCAGCGGAGCCCGTATCCATCGTCGTGGACGGGGTGTCGAAGGCGTTCGGCCCGGTGCAGGCGCTGGTGGACATCCACCTCACCGTGCGGGCGGGTGAATTCCTCAGTCTCATCGGTCCCAGCGGCTGCGGCAAGACGACGCTGCTCAAGATCATCGCAGGTCTCGTGCCCGCCGATGCCGGCCGGGTCATGGTCGGTGACCGGAACGTGAGCGGCCCGGGGCGCGAATGCAGCGTCGTGTTCCAGGATTTCGCGCTCCTGCCCTGGGCGACGGTGCAGAAGAACGTCGAGTTCGGTCTTCTCCCCCGTGGTGTCCCCGCCGCCGAGCGCGCAGACCTGGCGCGGCGCTTCATCGGCAAGGTAGGCCTCGGCGGCTTTGAACAGGCCTATCCGGCGCAGTTGTCCGGCGGCATGCAGCAGCGCGTCGGGCTGGCGCGCGCGCTCGCCGTGAGTCCCCAGGTGCTGCTCATGGACGAGCCCTTCGCATCCATCGACGAGCAGACGCGCCGTCTTTTCCAGGATGATCTTCTGAGCCTGTGGTCGGAGGAGCGCAAGACGGTCGTCCTGGTCACCCACAGCATGGAAGAGGCGATTTACCTTTCCGATCGCGTCGTTGTCCTCAGCCCGCGTCCGGGGCGCATGCACCAGATCATCGACATTCCGCTGCCCCGGCCCCGCGAGGCGGGCGACGTACGCGCCACGGCGCAATTCGCGCAGC
>JAYWDM010000533.1:0-9960 GCA_043779885.1 Betaproteobacteria bacterium
AAGGCGGTCATAACCGCCTTCTTATCGCCGTCACCAAGCGAATGAAACCCAGTCCCGGGCGCCATGAAAATTCTGTTCCCGCAGCCGCCGGCTGTAAAGAGGAATTTTGCAGGACTGCGTTGCTTGCCCCGCAGATCAGGCCGGCTGTTCGTCCGCCATGACGTACAGCTCTTTGTTCTCCAGCACGATGCGCTTACCGAGCGCGTCGAAAACACCACTGGTTTCGGCGATGAATGCCTCCGGATTGGCCTGAATCGAGGACGGCGTGGGCCACTTGCCGACGTAAGCCTTGAACGCTCCCGCGAGCGCACCCATTTCGTCTATATAACGCTGGGTGGTGTCGCGAATCGCGCTGTCATGGTGACTGAGCAGTCGCGGATACAAACTCTTGTCTTCCATTGCCAAGTGCACGCTGAGTTTGCCGTGCAGCACTGAGAGCAGGTGCCTGACTTCAGTTGCGTCCTTGCGCAAGAGTTCGGCATTGAAAAGATTGCCTATCGACTTGGCGACGTTCAGCAATTCGCCGTGTTGTGCCCTGAACTTGTCCGTATATGCCATGTGCTATTCCTTTATGTCGTAGGTAGATTCAGCGCGCCGGCAAAGCCGGCGTTTTCCAGGTAAGGGATCAGATCCGCGGCGCAGAAAAAGCGGTCCCCCGGCTTCTTGGCGAGCAAACGGTCGACCAGGTCCTGGTACGCGCTGAACTCGCGCGGCAGGCGCGGCGTCGGCGCCTGAACGTGCATGCGCAGAACCGCTTCAACCGTGTCGCCCTTGAACGGCTTGGCTCCAGTGAGCATTTCGAAAAACAAGATGCCGGCGCTGTACAGGTCGCTGCGCCCGTCCATCGGCTGGCCAAGGACATGTTCGGGGCTGATGTAGGAAGGCGTGCCGACAACCTGTCCGGCGCGCACCACCGTGGTGGTCTCGATCACCCGCGAGACGCCGAAGTCCACCAGCACCAGCGAGGTTGCGTCGCGGAACATGACGTTCTGCGGCTTGATGTCGCCATGCAAGATGCCCGCGCGGTGGACGACATCGAGCGCGCGCGAGAGATCCAGAAGAATCCGCGTCGCCTCGTCGGCGTCGATGCCGAGCCCAACCCGCTCCCGCAAATCGCCTCCCTGAATGTATTCCATCGCGACGAACAGACAGTCGTCAGTGACCCCGTGCTCGAAAATCTTAACGACATAGGGGCTGTCCAGTCCGGATACGACGCTACATTCCTCGATGAACAAGTTCAGTACCGAGCCGCTAACTCCTTCGCCCGGAAGGATCTTGAGCGCGCACAGCTGGTCCGTACGGGTGTTTTGCGCCAGATACACTTCCGACATGCCGCCTTTGCCAAGCTTTCTGAGCAATTGGTAGCCGCGGATCTGCACACGCTTCAATGTCGCTGGCTGCAGCGGGTGCGTGGGCGCTCCACCGAACAAAACGCCAGTATTGATAATGGTGGTGTTGTCGGGCGCACCGGCGCCCGACAAGCGCTCGCGCAACGCGGCGCGCAGCGTCTTGCGCATGTCGGCAGTGGTGATGTTGTCCCGTCCCTGACAGTAAACGCCCCGCTGCAGCAGCGTCTGCGCAGCCGCTGGTTCGCCCTCGATGACGGCCACCACCGAGGGTGCATCGGCACGCGCGCGGATCGCGTCCAGCCATCCGGTCTCGGACGCTTCCCGCTCGCTTAGCCCAACCACGACCATATCGCAATCAGCGATCGGCGAGCCCTCGCCGGCTACGGCGTGAATGGAGGCATCCAACTCCGTGATCGTGGCGTTGGGCCATTCGATGGCAACGTACTGCATCAGCAGGTGTCGCCGCTCTTCGGATGCGTCGGCGATGAGTACGGTTGGCTCGATCGCGGTCTTGTCGTGCCGTTCCATGATGTCGCCCATCGCTCAGACCCTTGCCTTGGCGGTCACGCGGGCCACCTGCGCGAGCAGATCCTGCTCCTCGAAAGGTTTGCCGAGAAACAAGTTGGCGCCCAGATCCATCGCGACCTTGCGGTGCTTTTCGGCCGTGCGCGACGTAATCATGATGACCGGCAATTCCCTCCATCTCGAATCATCGCGAATGCGCCGCAGCAACTCGAATCCATCCATGCGCGGCATTTCCACATCGAGAAGCATTACCGCAGGCAATCCCCCTTGCAGTTTCTCCAGCGCCTCGATGCCGTCGCGTGCTTCGAGTACCTTGTAGCCTTGGCGCGCCAGAATCCGGCTCGTGATCTTGCGCACGGTGGCAGAGTCGTCGACCACCAACACCGTCGAGACCGCCAGCATGTCCGCCTCGCTTAGGCGTTCCCCAGCGCGTTGCGTCGCCGGGCGCGGGGCCGCGGAACGCTGCGCCAATTGCACCGGGTCCAGAATCAACACGATTTCTCCGCTGCCCCGCACCGCGGCGCCGGTTATACCGGTCACGCGGGCGACTTGCGCGCCGATGTTCTTCACCACTACTTCCTCGTGGCCCACGATCTCGTCAACCTGGACCGCAACGCACTGTGCGCCGCCCCGGACCAGCGCCAGCGGCGTGTTGCGCTGAACTCGCCGTGCTTCGCCTTCCATGGCGAGCAGCGCTCGCAGATCGCGCAATGGAAACGCCCGGCCGCGCCAATCCACCCGGCCCAACTCCTGCAATCGTGCAAGAGATTGCGCACCAACGGTGCGCACCTGTTCGACCATCAGGGTCGGCAACGCAAACAACTGGCCGCCGCAGCGCACTAACAGGGCTTGCATCACCGCGACCATCAGCGGCAGATGAATTGAAAAAGTCGTGCCTTTGGCCGGCTCGAAAGAAACGTCCACGCGGCCGCCCAGCGCCGCGACTTCGCTGCGCACGACGTCGAGACCCACTCCGCGACCTGCTGCCTCAGTTACATTTTCTGCGGTACTCACGCCTGCGGCGAAGGCGAATTGCACGATTTGGGCATCGGCGAGCAACAGATCGGTCTTCATCAGCCCGGCCGCGATTGCCTTGGCGCGCAGCGCGGCAATGTCGAGGCCCCGGCCATCGTCCTGCAGGGTCAGCAGCACCTCGTTGCCTTCCTGCCGCACATCGAGCGTGATTTCGCCCGCCGCAGGCTTGCCGGCAGCCAGCCGCTGTTCCGTGGTTTCGATGCCGTGCACCACCGCGTTGCGCAGCAGGTGCTCGAGCGGTCCGGTTATGCGTTCAATCACACCACGGTCCAATTCCACTTTATCGCCGCGAATGTCCAGTTTCACGCGCTTTACGGCTTCGCGGGCTGTCAGTCGCACCACGCGGAACAAGCGTTCGCTCAGGCTCGCGAACGCAATCATGCGCACGCCCATCAGCCCGTCCTGCAGTATCCGGGTCATCCGTGCCTGTGCCGCCAGCGCGGCCTCGCAGTTGTCGACGTTACGGCTCATGTTCTGCTGCAAGGTCGCCACGTCGCCGGCGCTCTCGGCGATGAATCGCGTCAATTCCTGCAGGCGGGTAAAGCGGTCGAACTCGAGCGGGTCCAACGCGTCCTCGGCACCCTGGGCCTGCACCATCCGCGACTGCATCTGCGACTGGGCCTGGATCTCCAGTTCGCGCGACAGCGCCCGCAGCCGGGCCAGATTGCCGGACATGTCGCGCGCGGCGCCGCGGATTGCGCGTATCTCGCCCTCCATCCGGGAGCGGGCAATGGCTACTTCGCCGGCTTCGGCCGCCAGCTGTTCCACAAGGTCCGCACGCACTCGCAACAGCGACCGCGCGCGCGCCGACGGCGACGCCCGCGGCTCCGCAGTGGCCCGCGCAGCCGGCTGCAGCTGTAAGGTATTCGGCGCGGCACGGCTTTCCGACAGCGCCTGGCTGGCGTCCCCGACGTCCGGCAGGACCGTGGATTCGACGCAGAGGGGAACTGCGCGGTCCACTTGCGCGGTTTCGCGGCCGGCGTGATGATCCTCAGACTCGGCTTCCTCGATCGGCGCCAGTCCCTCCAACAGCACGCCGATGCGGTCGAAAGAGTATTCCAACCCATCGAAAACACTCTCAGGTATCGCTGTCAGTTGCGCGGCGACAGAGACCCGGGCCTCCATGCTGTGGGTAAGTTCGCCCAAGCCCATGGCGCCGGCCATGCGGGCACCGCCCTTGAGGGTATGCAATAGCCGCGCCAGTGATTGCGGCAGCCCCCGCTCATCCGGTCGGGCGCGCCAGTCGCGCAACGCCTTCCCGATCTGCGGCACCAGATCTGATGCTTCTTCCAGAAACATCGGCAGCAGATTCACATCGATGTCGTCCTCGATCCGGTTGCGTCGGCGGTCCAGGCGCGGGGCCGACGCTACCTCCTGCGCGAGCCCTTGCTCCGTCGATGCCGGCGCGGCGCCCGCCAATTCGATTCTGATTGCGGCGGTCTCCTCCCCGACGAACGGATCGACGCGGCCGGCTGCGGCCATCTGGTCTGCAAGCCGCAGCGCCAGCGATTTGAGTTCACCCTCGAGATCCGTTCGCGGCTGCGGTTGCGCATAGGTGCCGATGCTCGCGATCATCGCCTGCAGCGCCACCAGCGCTTCGTCGAAAAGTGCCTCGTCCTCGACCGACGTGTCCAGCGCATCGCGGTGGAGTAGTTCGGCAACGTCCTCCATCGCTCCCGCGAGTTGCCGGATGGCAGCGATGCGTACGGTTCCGGCGATCCCGCACAGGGTATGCGCGAACCGGAGCAGATCGTGACTTGCCGGACGTCCCTGGTGTGCCTTTATCGCCTCGAGCTCGATTCGCAAGGCGTTCACGAGCTGCTGGGCTTCCTTCATGAAAAACTCGTGCAGGGTCCGCGAAATCCGAACCGTCCCGATCTGTACAGATTGCTCGGTTACGGGATCGGCCGCCTCAGCGGCGACCCCCGGCCGCGGTTCGGCGCCTTGCGGCTCCGCGGCCTGCGCCGCGGCGATTTGGGGTTGTGCCGGCGCAGGGTCCACGGACAGCGGTTCGCCGCGCTGGAACTGCTCCGCCCACAGACTCAGTCTATCCGCGTCGATTCGTGCCTTGCCTTCGCGCTCCAGTGCGGCGATCCAACCACCGCAACGCTCGCAGGCAAGATCGAGCAAACGGATCAGGTCGTTGCTTGCCGGTTGCCTGCGTTCAATGACGCCGTTCATCACCTGTTCTACTTCCGACGCCGCATGCGCCAGCCGGCCGAGGTCGACCATGCGGCCGCTGCCCTTGAGCGTATGAAAGCCCCTCCTGATCGTCGCCAGTGCCTCGGCATCGGCCGGCGCTTCGTGCAGCCGCGCGACTGCACCGCGCACCGACGCCAGCACCTCGAGCGCCTCGTCGATGAAAATCCGCAGCAGGTCCGCGTCAGCCGCCCGGTCCCATCCCTCAGGCGAGGCACCATCCTCCCTGGGCTGCGGCGACGGCGCGGCAAGCGTCGGCGCAGCCGCAACCTCTTCGAACTGCTGCAACTCGGGTTCCATGGCCTCGGTTACGTCGACAACCTCGACAACCGCGTTCTTTTTCTCCGCCAACGCCGACTCGTCACCGATCCACTCCGGCGCGCCGGCCTTGAGCATGATGGCGGCGAAGTCGGGACGGCCGAACCTTAATTGCTCGACGTAATAGGACAGGCCCGACAACACTACCGCTGCCCGCGCGAAATCCTGCTCTGCGCCGGATTCGACGCCGGCGCGGAAGTAAGCGATCTGTTCGCTGCAGTAGCCCGCCGCCGCCGCCGCCTGATCCTCGGCCATGACCTGCAGCACACCACGTGCCCCCGCCAGCGCTTCGGCGGCGGCGACAAGCTCGCGGTGCGCCGTGCGGTCTTCGAAAAACTTTCCCAACCCCTGGGCTGCCGCGGTCAACGCGCCGAGTACCTCGCTGGCCACACTATCGGTCAGGGTCTGCTCCTGGGTCCGTTGCGTTGCCCGGCTCTGCAAACTCACGCGCTGCGCTTCGCGATCGACCTGCCCGGCACCGGCGGCACGCAAGCGGCGCGCCATCGCTTCGAGCTGAACCTGGTCGAATGCAGCGGCGACACCGGGCGGCGGCGCCAGCGCGTCCTGCAGGAACAACAGCGCGGTTGCCATTTCCACGGCCAGCAACGCGCGCACGTCGGCCGGCTGATTGCGCATTTGCGCAGCTGAGCGCAGCATCTGTTCCAGCAAATTGCCGAGCCCCGCTTGCGCCGGCGTCATTTCTGACGCCGCCTCCAGATCGGCCTGGAACACCGCCAGACTTTGCGCATCCCCGTTGACCGCCTTTTCCCACGACTGCTCGAGCGCGTGCAACTGTTCGCGTCCGATCGGCACGCGGGCGGTGCCAGCATCGGTGGCCGCCGTCCTTACATTGACCAGGTAGGTCTGCCGCACTGCGGCGACACGCTCGCTCGTCGATGGTTTCACGGCGATGAAGTACAGCATCTCCCGCATCAGCAATTCAGGTACGTCGGCAGCGCCATCGATTACCTTGCGCAGGGTCTGGTCAAGCCCTGAGCAGATGCGTTTGGCGAGGGCGAGCGGTTCGATCTTGCCTTCGACGAGCAAATCGAAGAAGCCCGTGGCAATCCACCACGGCGCGCGAGCGCGCGGGTCGGCGAACGACGCTTCTATGCTTGCGACCACCTCGCGCAGTGCGACCGGTCCGGTCTCGTCCGCGTCGCGCAGCCATGACAGCAGTCCTTTCTGATACCGGGCGCGGGCGCCGCGCAGCAATTCGGTGTCCGCCTGCGCCGCCTGCGGACCGTCACGCTCCGGCGGCAGGCGCGTCAGGTCGGGCCGGAACAACTCCATCGCGGCGAGACGATCCGAGCCGCTTGCGTTGATCAGTTCCTGCAGCACCGGTTCCAGCGGTTCGGACTGCGAACCGGTCGCCAGGTCGGATACGGCACGGCGTATGACTGTCAACGCGCGCCGGCAAACGCTCAGCGCATCGTCGGCGCCGGCCGGCGATCCTCTGGCAATCGCGCCGACCAAGGACTCGACTTCCTGCACGACGCGCGCAATGACGGCAAGATCCGCCATCTCGAGTACGGCGCGAATTTGCGCCAGATCGCGGCATGCGGCCGCGAGCGGCTCGCGACCTTCGAGCGCAGCTGCAACCCCATCGAGACTGCGCTCGACTTCGGCCGCGATCGCGCCGAAAGCGGATACGTCGATCCCGATCGGCCTTGTCTGCGTTGTTTCCACGAATCAGCTTACTTTGAACTGCGCCACCGACGACTTGAGGGCCTGCGCCAATTCCGCCACCTGCCCGACCGACGTGGCGCTGCGCTGCGTGCCTTCGGTGGTCTCGCCGGTGACCCGCAGGACGTCGCGCATGATGTTGCGCACCTCTTCCGCAACCACCGCCTGGGTCTCCGCGTTCACCGCGATGCCTTCGATCATTTCCGCGAGATTGCTGGTCACTTTTTCGATTTCCTTCAGCGACTGGCCTGCGGTATCGGACAGCCGCGCGCCCTCGACGACGCCCTGGATGCTGCCTTCCATCGCGGCCACCGCCTCCTGGGTGTCGGTCTGGATGGTCTTTACCAGGGACGCAATCTGCGTGGTGGCATCGGCGGAGCGCTCTGCCAGGAGCTGCACTTCCTCGGCAACGACTGCAAACGCGCGGCCGGCCTCGCCCGCCGCTGCGGCCTGAATCGCGGCGTTCAGCGCGAGCACGTTGGTTTGCTCCGCAATATCCGTGATCACGTCGACGATTTCTCCGATTTCCTGCGAGCTCTCGCCCAGTTGCTTGATGCGCTTGGAGGTCTCCTGGATGCGCTGGCGGATGGAATTCATGCCTTCGATGGAGTTCTGCACGGCGCGCGAACCGCGTTCGGTCATCGCGAGCGATTCGCGCGCCACTTGCACCGAATGCACGGCGCTGGCCGACATCTCACCCATCGACTGGGTCATCATCTCCACCGACACGTCCGCCGCTTCGATGTCCTGAGCCTGCCGCGTGGCGGCGGCGATCTGCTTGCGCGCCGTCTCACGCGCCTGCTCGGTCGCCGTGGTCACGGCACCGGCGGACTGGTTGATGTTGCTTACCACCTTGCGCAACTGGCCGACGGTCAGGTTAATCGAGTCCGCAACCGCACCGGTTATCTCCTCGGTGACCGCGGTTTGCGCCATGAGGTTGCCATCCGCGATGACCGCGAGTTCTTCCATGAGGCGCAGAATGGCCGCTTGGTTGCGGCGATTCTGTTCGTCGGACCGCCCGGCCTGCGATTGGCGCTCGCGGATCGACCGCATCAGTTTGACGCCGAAGATCAAAAGCCCGAGCAGTGCCAAACCGATGAGCACGGCCCCCACCACCTGCAGGGTTTGGTCCTGCTCTCGCAACGCGTACCAGGCCAGTCCGAGAACCGGCAACAGGAACAGCACGCTCAGCGCCGTGAGCGTCTGCAGGTCGGTGTCCCGGCGTTCGTGCGCAGTGGTCGCAATCTTGCGGTTCGGTAATTTTATTGTGTTGGCCATATCCATATGAACCTCGCTATATTTAGGAATGCGGCGTGTCGCGCATCCGGGCACGCCGCCCCACGCCGCCTGTTACTCAAACGCCCACCTGCAAAAACTCGGGTGCCTGCAGCAGGGCTTCGATCTCCAATTCGGACCAGTGCTGGCCATCCGCATCACGGTATTGCGAACCCGCCCACTGCTCACTGCGGGTGCGCTCAATTTCGCTGAAGTCCGCCAGGTTGCGCAGACCGATCACGCGTTCCACCAGCAGCGCGGAATTGTTGCCGTAGCGCTGGCCTATCAGCATGAGTCGCGCTCCCGCCTTCTTTGCAATTGGCGCTTCTCCACTGAAGGCGGCGAGGTCGACTACCGCGTAAAGCGTGCCGCGAACATTCGCCAGCCCGCGCAGCCATGGTTGCGTGAGTGGCACCCGCGTCAATTCCGGCGGCGGCACAAGTTCGCCCGCGTCCGGCAGCCGGATCAGCCAGCCGCTGCTGCCGGACTGCACGAGCAGGCGGACGTCCTTGCGAACCACCGTTCCGGCGGCCGCGATGCGTCGGGACAACTCTTCCTGGAACGCCCGCAGGCTGCCGCGGCGCCTGGTTTTGCGGACCCTTCTTACGTCCATCGTTTGCCTATTTGCCCAGTGCCGCGATCTTGGCCAGCAGGTCGGCCCCGTCCACGGGTTTGGTAACGTAATCGCGGGCGCCCTGCTTCATTCCCCAGATACGGTCGGTCTCCTGATGCTTGGTGGTACAGATAATCACCGGAATGTGTCTGGTGGCTTCGTCCTGGCTCAACTGTCGCGTGGCCTGGAAACCGTTCAGTCCCGGCATCACTATGTCCATCAATATTAGATCGGGCTTCTCCGATTTCGCCTTGGAGACGCCCTCTTCGCCGCCGGAAGCCGACACCACCTGGAAACCCTTGCCGGTGAGCAGCTCACGAAGGTACTGCTGGTCGGTGGCAGAGTCGTCAATCACGAGGATTTTCTTAATCGGCATTGCTCTCTCCTATCGATTCGAGAACTGGCCAGGTCGATGCTAATCGCGGCGAGTGTGCAACCGCACCGCCTGCAACAGGCTTTCTCGACTGAAGGGCTTCGTAAGGTAGTCGTCCGCGCCAACGATATTGCCTCTGGCCCGATCGAACAGTCCGTCCTTCGACGACAGCATCACCACCGGTATCGCACCGTAGGCCGGGTTCTTCTTGATCATCGCGCAGGTCTGAAAACCGTCCAGCCGCGGCATCATGATGTCGCAGAAGATCACCTCCGGCCGGTACTCGGCGACTTTGGCGAGCGCATCGAAGCCATCCTCCGCCAGAATCACTTCACAACCTGACTGTTTGAGAAAAGCCTCTGCGCTGCGGCGAATCGTATTGGAGTCGTCCACCACCATCACCTTGATCCCGGCAAGCGTTGACAGTTGCCTGCTTGCTTCATTGTCGCTCATGTGTTGCCTTTTCGTGCCATGCCATCTTTACGGATGCGGGCGAGTTCGCGCTGCGCCGGTACCGGCGTTTTCCCACCGCGCCTGCCGATTCTGGCCATCATTCACCGTTATCGGCCCGCTGCTACCATATCTTA
>JAYWDM010000534.1:0-3534 GCA_043779885.1 Betaproteobacteria bacterium
TGGTACCGACGTCGCGCATCAGGATGCTTTCAGTCGCTTCGAGCTCTAACCGGCCTGGTGGCAAATTGGTTCGCCGCAGCAGGGTGGCGACACGCCTGCCGAGCTCGGGCTGCCGGAAGCTCGGGCTGGCGAGATTGACCGCCATGCTGACTTCCTCAAGTCCGGACTGGTCCCATGCCCTGAGCTGGCGGCACGCCTCCTCGAGCACCCAGTCGCCGATCGACACGATGAGTCCGATTTCTTCTGCGAGTGGAATGAATTGCATGGGGGGTACCAGGCCCCAGTGCGGATGCTGCCAGCGGATCAACGCCTCTACTCCGGTGATGCGTCCAGTCCTGATATCGATCTTCGGCTGGTAGAACAGCACCATCTGATCGCGATTGAGCGCCTGGCGCAGCTCGTTTTCCATCGAGAGCTTTTCGACCGTCGCCGTATTCATATCCTTGTCGAAAAACTGGTAGGTATTCTTGCCCAGCTCCTTGGCCCGGTACATTGCCGCGTCGGCGTTCTTCAGCAACGTGTCGGTCTGCTCGCCGTCCTCGGGATACAACGCGATACCGATACTGGTGGTGACCACGACATCCTGCCCGTCCAGATTAAAAGGCTTCGCCATAGCGGTCAGGATGCGCCCTGCGACCTTGGCTGCGCCGTGCGGGCTGCTCAGCGCGACAAGTGAAATCGTGAACTCGTCGCCGGCGAGACGGGCGACCGTGCCATCCGAGTCGGCATCTTCGCGGGCAACGTAATCAGAAGTCCGCACGCACTGCTTCAGCCGCACGGCGAATTCTTTCAATAGCGCGTCGCCTGCGGCATGGCCCATGGTATCGTTGATGCGTTTGAACCGGTCGAGATCGAGATACATGACCGCCAGACGCTCGCCGGCCCGCTGCGCCCGGGCGACCGTATGATCGAGCTGATCCAGGAAATATTGCCGGTTGGGCAGTCCGGTCAGGCCGTCGAACAAAGCAAGGCGGCGGATTTCCTGCTCGGCGCGCTTGCGCTTTGTGATGTCCTGGATCGTGCCATAGAGGCGCGTCACCTGCCCGTCGGCGCCTGACTCCGAAGAACTTTGACTGAAAACGATGCACTCGGCGCCGTCCCCCGCAATTATCCGATGTTCAGCCGAAAACGAACCGGCTGCGGCTCGCAGCGCGCGAAACCTGGTTTCGACGGACTCACGCTCGCTCGCATCTATCGACGACAGGAAACTGTCCATCGTTGACTGACCGCCGGCGGGGTCAACCCCCAGGATGCGGTACATTTCATCCGACCAATAGGCGAGTGGAGAGTGGACACTCCAATGCCAATTGCCGATCTGCGCCAGGCGTTGCGCCTCGGCAAGACTGGACTGGCTTTCGGCAAGCTCGTGAAGTTTTTGCTCGAGGCCCTTGTTGTAATCCGCAATCTCCGAGCGGTACCGCTGCAGGCTCAAATGCATCCGCGCCAGCGAATGCAGCAGATTTCCAACGTCCGCGTGAAGGCGGAACTCGCGTTCCTCGATACGCTGACCTCCGGCAATCCGGTCGGCCATTGATACGGCGAGACTCAGGGGTTGCGACAAGTAGCGAATCATGCGGAATACGAACCAGATGGTAATGGCCAGCGCCGCCGCCGACACCACCATTACCATGCGCGTCTTTTCCCGCGACTCGTCGATCGATTGCAAAATCGAAGTGTTCAACTTGCCATCGTAATCCGACTGTGCCCGCGCAATTCGATCGCGTGCGGAATTGATTTGTCCTTGCAGCTTGAGCAATGTCGGCAGGCCCGGGTCTTTGGCCAGCATCTTGACCATGACGTCCATGCTGCCGGACGTTTCGAGCAAATCCGCAAGGCCGGTTTCGTTCCCAAGCTGGCTCAAGCGGTCGCGCGCGTCGACCAGCGCAGCGAGCGCCGGCCTGCTTAGTTTTGATGTGTCCACCGCATCGGCTGCGCCGTTGACGAAGACCGCGTAGCGATCCTTCGCTTCCAGCGCTAGGTTATGCAGCCGAAATACCCGATCCACGCTTGCCGTGCGCTGCGCTTCGGTAAGCGTCTGATATCCCAAAAGCGCGATCACCGGCAGAAGAATCACCGCAAATTGGGCAATGATGGTTGATCTTAGTGACTGAATATTGATCACGTTGGCCCCTCGGGCATACGGCGGCGCACCGCATCAGGCGCCGCACCGGTTGTCCCGCTGCCTTGTTATCGGCAAGATCGGAGGAATATTGAGCTGCGACGACCGGGGAACCAATCGGTAACGACCCGGCCGGCCACGGGAAGCCGCCGGACTTGAATCCGGATCTCCATGGCGGTGCGCCGTGCGGGCTTTCGCCCGCTTACCCGCCGCGAGCCGCATCGACACAAGTCGCAGGACAAGCGTCGTCAAAATCGGAAATAGCTGCATTTTGCCGGTCTGCTCGAAGTATCGGGCATGGCTTTTCCGCCTTAAATTACCCTGCTAGCAGCACATTGCATCGGGCCTCGATGGTCGAGCGCCGCGGGCAGTTCCAACGCGCAGGAAATGGAAAAAAATATGATGTACCCATGGGGTCTGTGCAGGATAAGTTGCTTGATCGGCGTCGCTGTGGCCGGCCTTGGCGCGCCAGGCACGGCATACACGCAATCGTCCAACGACCGCGTTACGGAGCTCGAGCGCAAACTCGATCGCAGCCTGAAAATAATCGACGAACTCGCTGCTCGCCTGAAGCAGATCGAGGCCGCCGCGCCAAAAAACGATGATGTCGTGAAGCAGAGCGCGCAGCAGAGCGCGCGCATCGAGTCGGTCGAGCAGCAAGTATCGCAAATGGCGGTGGCCGGCGCTGCACGCCGCGATGACAATTCAGGTTTGCCGCTGCACGGCTTCGCGGACGTGGGTGCCGGAACGGCAAGCGGCGGAACGCGCAAGGGCTTTACCGTCGGCTCGCTCGATTTCTACCTGACGCCGCAACTGAGCGAACGCACCAAGGCATTGATCGAAGTCGTCTTCGAAGTCGGCGCCGATGGCGGCGTCGCCGCCGACCTTGAACGCATGCAGCTCGGCTATACGTTCAACGACGCGGCCACCGCGTGGCTGGGACGGTTCCATACGCCCTACGGTTACTACAACAACGCGTTCCACCACGGCCAGCAGATCGCGACCTCGCTGAGGCGCCCGCGCTTTATTGATTTCGAGGACAAGGGTGGCATTCTGCCCGCGCACACTACCGGCGTGTGGCTTACGGGAAACACGCGCGTCGGTACAGGCAAGGTCACCTACGACGTGTTCGGCGGCAACAGCCCGCGTATCGTGGGCAATACGCTGAACATGAATCAGGCCGGGTCCACGAACCACAACCTGGATGTCGGCGGTAACCTGGGCTACTTGTTTGGCGGAGAACTCGACGGGCTCAAGCTGGGCGGCCACTACCTGCGCGCACGGGTTGCCGACGATCAGGCCAACGTCACCAAGGTCAATATCTGGGGCGGCTATGCGGTATACGATACCGACCGCTGGGAACATATCGCCGAGGTGTACCGGTTCAACAATAGCGACGCCAGCGGCGGCACCGG
>JAYWDM010000535.1:0-3525 GCA_043779885.1 Betaproteobacteria bacterium
TGACAGGTGCGCTGCACAACGTAATAGGAGGTCGCGAACAGCGCGCAACCGCCGAACGCGAAAATCACCGCGTTGGTATGCAGAGGCCGCAGCCTGCCATACGACAGCCACGGGGCAACGTTCATCTCGGGCCATACGAGCTGCGCGGCAATGATCACGCCGACCAGCATGCCGACCACGCCCCACGCGACCGTCATGATCGAAAACTGCCGCACCACCTTGTAGTTGTAACTGCCTGCATCGCTCATCGACAACACCCCCTGGAGTCGCACTAGCGGCATATTATGTCGGAGGTATCCGGCGCTATTTGATCTACGTCAAATGACGCCGCCGTGCGAATCGCCATGATGTTGATCTGAGTCAACTTGCACGGGACGCGACTGCGCTCTACTTCCCCTATCTGACGCCGACCATTTGCAATGGATCCTGACCATAACCCGATGAATTCCGCATCCGCAAGGGACAAAGCGCGCGCCGGCGCGGCGTTGCGGCGGTCGATTTTGTTCCGCAGTCTGCCGCCCGCCGCGATAGCGCGGCTCGCGGCGGGCAGCACCGCGCTGCATTTCCCGCGCGGCGCGCAGCTTTTCCGCTGTGGCGAACGCTGCGCGGGGCTCTACACCGTAGTGAGCGGCCGCGTTGCCAACAGCGTCGGCGTCACCAGCGGTCCCAACAAAGTGGTCGACCTGACGGGTCCCGGCGGGCATGTCGGGCTCGCCAGCGTGGTGCTTGGCGCCAATCACATCGTGACCGCGGAAGCCCTGACCGACAGCGCGCTGCTGCTGACGCCGCAGACGACGTTGTTCGAATGCGGCTCTGCCGTCGCCGAACTGTGGCCGCAGCTCGCTGCCGCGCTGAGCCGTCAGGTCTGCGCCCTGGTCGCTGACGTCGCGGCGTTTTCGCTGAATTCCGGGCGCGAACGCGTTGCGCACTATCTGCTCGCCATGACCACCACCCAGGGCAGCCGGCAGTGCCCGGTAACGCTGCCGGCCAAGAAAAGCATCATCGCCTCACGCCTGAACCTGACCCCGGAATATTTCTCGCGCATGCTGCACGAACTGATTGCCGCCGGCACCATTGCGGTCAACGGACGGCATATTACGGTGCTCGATCCCGCGCGCCTGCGCGTGCCTCCTCACTGAATAAATTCAGCGCTCGTTACCCGCCGCGCCCGCGGTCATCGTCCATCAGGATGCGGTGAGCGGGCCCTTCGAGGTCGTCGAACTGCCCGCGCCTGAGCGCCCACCAGAACACTGCGCCAATGATAAAAACCAGCACCAGGCTCAGCGGTACCAGCAGATAGACGATATCCATGGATCAGTTCACTGCCGTTGCCGGCGCCAGCGGTACGGGCACATTTTGCACGGGCGCATGGCGCGACAGGCGCAGCGCATTTGCAACGACCAGCATCGAACTGCCCGCCATGCCCACGCCCGCGAGCAAGGGAGTCACGTAACCGCATGCGGCGAGCGGTATGGCCAGAAGGTTGTAGGCAAACGCCCACGCCAGATTCTGCCGGATCACGTTGAGCGTCGCGCGCGCGGTGCGCATCGCCACCAGCAGCGCGTCGAGCCGGCCCGACAGCAGCACAACATCACTGTTGCCACAGATGATATCGGCGCCGCCGCCTATCGCAATGGAAATCTGCGCGCACGCCAGCCCCGCCGCGTCGTTGATCCCGTCGCCTACCATGGCGACGATGGCGCCGTTCCTCTGCAGGCCTCGTACATAATCAAGCTTGTCACGCGGCGTTGCGCCGCCGAGCACGGACGCAATGTCGAGCTGGCGCGCCGTATATCGAACGATCTGCGGACGATCGCCCGACACGAGATGCACCCGTTTACCCATGCGCGCCAGTTCGCGCACGACCGTGCGCGCATAAGGTCGCGGCCGGTCGGCGAACGTGATCAATGCGATCCACCCGCGCGCGTCGCCAAGCGCCACCACCGACACGTCCTCGGCAACGCATGCCAGCTCGAGCGGCGGCGGCTGACACGTCAACTCCGCAACGAACTGCGGCGTGCCTATGCGCGTACGGATTCCCCCGACAGTCGCCTCGATACCGCCGCCCGCGCTGTGCGTTATATCCGTACAGCTTGGCAGCGCCCGCGCCGGCGCGGCGGCGGCGATAGCGCGCGCAATGGGGTGCGCGCAACCCGCCTCCAGCGCCGCGGCGAGCGCGAGGCACTCGTCGCGCGCGCGCTTGATGCGCCCGCCCCCACCCATGGGCATCACGCCCACCACACCCATGTGGCCGGAAGTGAGCGTACCGGTCTTGTCGAACACCACATCGGTGGCATGCGCGAGACTTTCCAGCGCATTGCCGCGCGTGATCAGCACACCCTGCGCCTGCAATGAACCCATGGCGGCCGCGAGCGCGGCAGGCGTGGCGAGCGACAGCGCGCAAGGGCAGCTCACCACCAGTACGGCGACCGTTACCCACACCGCCTGCGCGGGATCGATTTGATACCACACCGCTGCCGTAACCGCGGCAATCACCAGCAGCGCGAGTACAAAATGGCGGGTTGCGCGGTCGGCGCTCAGCGCGAGACGCGGTCGTTCCGCCGCGGCGCGCTCGCTCAAGCGCAGGATGCCCGACCGCACGGTATTCGCGCCAACCTGCGTGACGCGCATGACCAGCGGGTTACCGACGTTGAATGCACCGCCGGTCAACGCGTCGCCGCTGCGCCTGTGCTGCGGCCGCGCTTCGCCGGTCAGCAATGACTCGTCGACTTCGCTTGCGCCATGCACCACCGTACCGTCGGCCGGCACTACCGAGCCGGGACAGATACGCACGTGATCGCCCACGCGCAGGCTGCCGGCCCCGATCGTTTCCGTGGTTTGGACGGCAGGCCATGCAATGTAGCGCTCGGCGACCGCTGGCGACTGTTGCGCCAGCCTCTCCTGGGTCATCAGCGCCCGTGCGCGCGCGGTCATTTCGAAATAGCGGGCCGCCAGCAGCAAGAACACGAACATCGTGACCGAATCGAAATAAACCTGCCCGCTGCCGCTGACCGTCGCGACCACGCTCGCCGCGAACGCCGCGCCGATGCCCAGCGCGACCGGCACCTCCATGCCGACATGACGTGCGCGCAGATCGTGCCATGCGCGGACAAAAAAAGGCCCCGCCGAGTAGAGCACCACCGGCAAGGTCAGGATCAGGCTTGCGATGCGCATGAGTTGTTCGACATCGGGCGTCATTTCGCCGTCGGTCACGTACACGGGCACGAGATACATCATGACCTGCATCATGCCGAAGCCGGCGACGAAAAGCCGCCACAGCGCGCGGTCGCGTTCGGTGCGCCGCGCCAGTTCGGCGCGCGTGCTGTCGTAAGGCTCGCCGCGGTAGCCGACCGCGCTGATAGCCTCGAGTATGGCGGCGAGCCGCGTGCGGCGCGAGTCCCAGCGCACCTGCGCACGACGCGTCGCGTAATTAATATCGATGCCGAGCACGCCGGGCAGGCGCGCGATGCGCTGCTCGATCAACCAGACGCAGGCGGCGCACGTAATGCCCTCCAGCAACAACGA
>JAYWDM010000536.1:0-3525 GCA_043779885.1 Betaproteobacteria bacterium
GCCGCGTGGCTCTCCGACGGGACCGCGGATTGGTTCTGGCCGGCGGCTGAAAAGGCCGGCATCCCGGTCATGTTCCTCGCACCGGAGCGGGGGCCGCAGATGGCCCGCATCGCCGAGCGCCATCCGCGGCTCACCTTGATCGCCGACCACATGGGCCTGACGCTGCCGGCCGTGAAAGCCGGCCGGACCGCAATCATGATCGAACACACGCTCCCGCTTGCCAAGTACCCGAATGTTTCGGTCAAGCTGTCCTCCGCCCCGACCTACTCTGCGGAGCCTTATCCGTACCGCGACATGAACGTGCACATCCGGCGGATGTTCGATGCCTTCGGCCCGCGGCGCTGCCATTGGGGGTCCGACATGACGAATTCGCTCGCCAAGGCCACGTACCGGCAGCGCATCACGCATTTCACGGAGGCGCTCGACTTCCTGTCCGAGGACGACAGGGACTGGATCATGGGGCGCGCGATCCTCACACGCCTGAACTGGACCTGACGCTCCGGCGTCGATCTTTCCGCCGGCAACGGACCCGTAATTGTCGCTGCCTCGCCTGCACGAAAGGCTTGAACGATGTCCAGCAAAGTGTTCACCCCGGCGCAAATCGTCAGGAAATTGGGCCAGATCCAGCGCCTGATCGCCAGCGGCAAGCCGGCGGCTGCCGCGTACAAGCGTGCCGGCATAACCGAGAACACCTACCGCCGCTGGCGCAAGGACTACGGCGCGCTGGCCAAGCGCTTAATGGCGCTGGAGCAGGCGCGGCAAGCGCACGACCGCGCACTCACCGAATCGCTCGAACAGCAGGCAGTGACCTCGGAGATACTTCGCCTGATCAGTAGCTCTCCGGCCGACACGCAGCCAGTGTTCGATGCGATAGTGAAAAGCGGCGTGCGACTGTTCAGTGGGCTGGAAATGTCACTCCGCCTCGTCAATGGCGACCGCACCGAATTGGTGGCAACTACCGAGGCTGGTGTCGATGTTCGCAATCTCAGTACTCCGCTAAACGATGAACGAAGGCCTACCACCCGGGCCATCCTGCATTGCGAAGTGGTGCAGATTGCAGACATCTTGGCCGAAGATTGGGTTCATGAATCGACGAAGGAACGCGCCAGACGCCGAGGACATCGTGCAGTACTGCACGTCCCGATGCTACGGGAAAACACTGCGATCGGCGCGATTTCCGTCTATCGTGGCACGCCCGCTCCGTTCACGAAAAAAGAGCTCGTGCTACTACAGACCTTCGCTGATCAAGCCGTGATCGCAATTGAGAACGTGCGGCTCTTCAACGAGACGAAGGAGGCGCTCGAACAGCAGACGGCGACCAGCGAAATCCTGGCGGTCATGAGCGGTTCGCCAACCGACGTGCAGCCGGTCTTTGACGCCATCGTACAAAGCGGCGCGCGGCTTTTTGATGGCGCGGCAGTGGCCGTTGCGCTCGCCGATGGCAACCAGGTACGCATGGCATCCATTGCAGACGCCGATCCCGAGCGGTGCTTGCGCTGGAAATCCGTGTTTCCATTTCCGCTGACGCGCGAATACATGCACGCAAGCGCCATCCTCGACCGCACGCTGGTCGACGTTCCTGACGTAAGCAATCCTCCGGCCCAGTGGTTGACAGGTATCCGGAATTTCAGCGACTCCGGCTACCGGGCAGTTACGATAACGCCGATGATGCGCGGGGACACTGCCATCGGCACAGTGAGCGTGGTTCGCGCTGCGCCTGGCCCCCTCACCGACAAGCAAATCGAACTGCTCAGGACCTTCGCGGACCAGGCCGTGATCGCAATTGAGAACGTGCGGCTCTTCAACGAGACGAAGGAGGCGCTCGAGAAGCAGACGGCGACCGCCGACATCCTGCGCATCATCAGCGGTTCCCTGACCGACACGCAACCGGTGTTCGACGCCATCGTGAGGAACTGCGGCAACCTGTTCAAGGACAGCCGCGTAGGACTCTGGCTCATCAATGACGACCGGATCGAAGCCCGCGCGAGTAACGCCGAATTCCCGGGGGAGACTCCGATCAACCGCGAGATGCCGATCGACCGCGGGAGCGGCATTGGTGCGTGCGTGCTCGACGGACGCATCGTCCACCTGCCGGACCTGGAGCAGGCAGCCGGGCAGTACCCGAGATTGCGCCAGCTCGGCCTGAAGCTGGGATACCACTCAGGAATCTACGCGCCGCTGCTGCGCGAAGGACGAGCAATTGGTGGCATCTCCGTCCTCCGGCGCGAGGCGGGCGCCTTCGACGACAAGGAGGTCGCGCTGCTCAACACCTTCGCCGATCAGGCAGTGATCGCGATCGAGAACGTGCGCCTCTTCAACGAGATCCAGGACAAGAACCGCCAGCTTGAGGTCGCCAACCAGCACAAGTCGGAATTTCTCGCCAACATGTCGCACGAATTAAGGACGCCGCTGAACGCCGTCATCGGCTTTTCGGAAGTGCTGCAGCAGCGCATGTTCGGCGAGCTGACCGACAAGCAGGGCGAGTACATCGATGACATCCACGCCTCCGGCAAGCACCTGCTGTCGCTCATCAACGACATCCTCGATCTGTCCAAGGTCGAAGCCGGCCGCATGGAACTCGACGTCACGACTTTCAGCGTGCCGATGGCGATCGACAACGCGTTAACGCTCATCAGAGAGCGTGCCGGCCGCCACGGCATTGCCCTGGAGTGCGTCATCGACCCCGCCGTGGGCGACATCGACGCCGACGAGCGGAAAATGAAACAAATCCTGTTGAACCTCCTCTCAAACGCAGTGAAGTTCACGCCGGAAGGCGGGCGTATTGCGGTTGCGGCGGGTCCGATTGCCGGCGGGATCGAAGTCAGCGTGACCGACAGCGGCATCGGCATCGCGCCGGAAGACTGCGAGGCAGTGTTCGAGGAATTCCGGCAGGTCGGCGCGCAGTCGGCGGCAAAAGCCGAAGGCACCGGCCTCGGCCTTGCCCTGGCGCGGAAATTCGTCGAATTGCACGGCGGCAGGATCGGCGTGACCAGCGAAGTCGGCAAGGGATCGACATTTACTTTTTCGCTGCTGAATTGCGCGCCGTCAGGCGCGGTGTCAGGCGCGTGACCTCAGGACGTGCCTCTGTACATCAGCACGAACGGACTCGACCAGCGCTTCCTTAGTCCAACCTGATCCCGGCGTCTTTGATCACCTTGGCATATTTTTCGACATCGGCGCGGATCGATGCCGCAAAAGCCTGCGGACCGAGCGCGGCCGGTTCGACGCCCTGGGCGATCATGGATTCGCGCAGTTCCGGCGCTTTCATGACGGCCTCGATCTGCGCATGGAGCCGCTGGATGAGCGCCTTCGCCACGCGCGCCGGCGCAAACACGCCCATCCAGGAATTGGCGTCGTAGCCCGTCACGCCCGCTTCATCGAAGGTGGGCAGTTCGGGCATCGACGCCGAGCGCTTTAGCGTCGTGATCGCGAGTGCTCTCAACCTGCCGGCGCGGATATGCGGGAGTTGCGCCGGGATGCCCGAAAAATATGCCTGCACGTGCCCTCCCAGCAAATCGATGGTGG
>JAYWDM010000537.1:0-3521 GCA_043779885.1 Betaproteobacteria bacterium
CCGACGCATCAGCGCATCGAGATAGCGCATGCGATATTCTCGCGCGGGGAACATTTGTCGGCCGACCAGATACTCGCGCTCGTGAATGGTCGCGCGTCCGAAACTTCCAAGGCGACCGTTTACAACACGTTAAACCTTTTCGTCGGGAAAAAACTGATACGCGAAGTTTTTGTCGATCCAAGCAAGGTTTTTTACGACCCGAATACGACTCCTCACCATCATTTCTATAATGTAGATACCGGGGCGCTGACGGATATCGATGCGCGCGATATCTGCATAACGGGCTTGCCGGCCCTGCCGCAGGGCATGGCGGCCGAAGGTGTCGATATCGTCGTGCGCGTTCGTTCCAGCGCGACCTGAATCTATCCTCTTTCCTGCACCGGCAAGTCATATCCGCATGCGAACCGGTCGGGCGGCAGGACGTTGCGTGTGTTGAGATGCCGCGGCGCGAAATGCACGAGTAGAGCGATCCGGCCGTGCTACGCGGCGCTGCGTAGCGCTCGTGCTCCAGCCAACGCGCGCACGCCCGGCAGCACATTCTCCTGCCGCGTCACGCGGACCGGCCGGGTCCCGGTTGACCCTGGGCGTGCAAGTGTATGCAGTTAAGTAGACAGTTGTTCGAACAGTCGCTGCGTGCGCCTGAATACGAATCGTGTGTCCTCGCATGGAGCCGTGCATGTTCGGAAATCCGCATGTCGTCCGCAACCGGCTCATTGCATAAGGCGCGTGCCGCCGTGCCGCCTTTGCGCTTGGCATTGCCGCCACGCAGGCATGCGGACTCAAAGCCATGCTGCTGAACTCGTGCAAAAGTTTCAATATCGGACGGGCTGCGGCGTCACGTTCACTTTTGGCGGCGTGAAAATATTGCCGGACACCAACGTGCAGAATGTCGGCGGGCGCAATATTCCGGGCCTCTACCTGGCGGGCGAAATGGTCGGCGGGCTTTTTTATTTCAATTATCCCAGCGGCAGCGGACTCGTGTCCGGCGCGGTGTTCGGCCGTCTCGCCGGCACCAGCGCGGCGCGCGGTGCCGTTAAAGCGGCCGGTCTGATCGACGGCCATATATCCCGCCGGCTCGACCCGATCGTCGACGTCATACGCATGGGTTTCGCCGAAATCTACGTGCGCGATCAGGCCGGGGCGGCGCAATGAAGCTCGCGCTGATCGGCTTCGGCGGGCTCGGCAGTATCGTGGCTGCACATCTCGGTCGGGATGCGGCGGTGCAATTCGTCGGCGTTGCGGCCCGCCCGTCGCAACTCGGCAAGGTGCGCGCGGTGCTCGGCGCGGTGCCCATCGTCGATTCGGCGCCTGCGCTGATCGCGTTGAAACCGGATCTCGTCGTTGAATGCGCGAGCCACGAAGCGTTTCGCGAGTATGCGGAGCCGGTGCTGGCCGCGGGCATTGACCTCATTGCCGTGTCCGTCGGCGTGCTCGCCGACGACGATTACCGCGAGCGCGTGCTGGCGACGGCGCACCGCTGCGGCGGTGCGCTCGAAATCCCCGCCGGCGCGATCGGCGCCATCGACGTCATCGCGGCGGCACGTAACGGCGGGCTCTCCCGTGTTGCCTATGTAACGCGCAAAAGCCCGCGTGCGTGGGCCGGTTCGCCCGCGGAAACGATGCTGGATTTGAAATCAGTACGCGCGCCCGTGCTCTTCTTTGATGATACAGCGCGGCGCGCCGCGACGATTTTTACCGAGAAGGCCAATGTCACCGCGACCCTCGCGCTCGCAGGCATCGGATTTGACGCGACCCGCGTGCAGTTCTGGGCCGATCCGGCAGCCACCCGCAACGTGCATCGTATCGAAGCCGAAGGCGCATGCGGCACGCTTGCGATCGATCTGGTCAACAGCGTTGCGCCCGGCGACGGCAAGACGTCGCTGCTGACCGCCATGAGCATCGTGCAGGCGGTACGCAAGCGGGCGTCCGGCCTGCGCTTCTGACGCCGTGCTGGATTGTTTTTTCGGGACTGCGGCGCGATCAGGACCCCGAACGAGGTTCCGCCCGATTATCGTGAATATGAGAGGAAACAATGGACAAGATCAACGGGGCTGAAGCGGCCGTGCGCATGCTGCAGGCCAATGGCGTGCGCCACATATTCGGCCTGTGCGGGGACACGAGCCTGCCATTTTACGATGCGCTGTACCGGCTTGATCACGGCATGACGCATGTCCTTACGCGCGACGAGCGCAGCGCTGCGTACATGGCCGATGGCTACGCGCGCGTGACCGGCAGGCCCGGGGTTTGCGAAGGGCCCAGCGGCGGCGGCGCGACTTATCTGCTGCCGGGGCTCGTCGAGGCCAACGAATCGAGCATACCCGTGCTTGGCATCACGTCGGACGTACCGGTGCCCTCGCGCGGGCGCTATCCGCTGACCGAGCTCGATCAGCGCTCACTTTATCGGCCGCTCACCAAGTGGAATACGGTATGCGACCTTGCCGAACAGATACCGCAGGCTTTTCGCGGCGCTTTCCGCGCGATGACGACGGGGCGGCCCGGCGCGGCGCACATCTGTCTGCCCTACGACGTGATGAAGCAAACACTGGACGCCGCCGACGTCTGGGCGCAAGCGGGGCATGACTGCTATCCAGCCTGGCGTTATATGGCGGAGCCTGCTGCGATCGCGGCGGCTGCGGATGCGATCCTTAAGGCTCGCTGTCCGGTGTTCATCTGCGGTGGTGGCGTCGTCATCGCGGGCGCGATGACCGCGTTGCAGCAGTCGGCCGAGCTGCTCAATGCGCCTGTTTGCACCACGGTGAGCGGCAAGGGCAGCCTTTCTGAATCGCACCCGCTGTGCGCGGGTGTCGTCGGTGCGAATGGCGGCGTAGTTCCGACGCGCGAAGTCGTGCAGCAGGCGGACCTCGTGATTTTCGTCGGCTGCCGCGCGGGATCGACGACGACCGAGCACTGGAAAAATCCCGGCCGCGAGATTCCGATCGTGCATATCGACATCGATCCTGCCGTCATTTCCGCGAACTACCAGACCGCGCACGCGCTGGTCGGTGATGCGCGGCTCGTGCTTGAAGCGCTCTTCGCGCAATTGTCCGAGCATCGCAAGGACCGCGCGCGTACGGATTTTGATGGGCGCGCAATCGTCGCGCGTGCGCGCAAAGCCAAGTGGGATGCATTCCACAGGCACGCGACCGACCCCGCGCGCCCGATCCGTCCGGAACGCGTGCTCGCGGACCTGAATGAGCTGCTGCCGACGGACGCGGTGGTGGTCGCCGATCCCGGCACCCCGTGCCCGTATGCTTCCGGATATTACGAGGCGCGGGAGCCCGGCCGGCACTTCATTACGAACCGTGCGCATGGCGCGCTCGGCTACTCGATGGCCGCCGCGGCCGGCGCGTGGTACGGCAGACCCGGTGCGACGTGCGTCTCGCTCATGGGCGACGGCAGTTTCGGTTTCGCGGTCGGCGAACTCGAGACCGTCGTGCGGCAAAAAATACCGCTCCTCATGATCGTGTTTTCAAACGCCAGCTACGGCTGGATCAAGGCGAGCCAGAAGGCCAGCTACGGCC
>JAYWDM010000538.1:0-3521 GCA_043779885.1 Betaproteobacteria bacterium
GGGACTTCACGCCGATAACGCTCGTCGCCACGCTGCCGTTCGCGCTGGTCGTTTATCCCGGCGTGCCCGCGAAATCGGTGCGGGAACTGCTCGCACTCGCGAAAGCGAAACCGGGGACGATCAACTTCGCGTCTGCCGGCAGCGGCGGGCCGACGCACCTCGCGGGCGAACTCTTTAAAACGTCGGCGCATATCGATATCGTGCACATACCGTACAAAGGCAACGCCGCCGCGCTGACCGAACTCGCCGGCGGCCAGGTGCAAATGATGTTCAGCAATATGCTGACTGCGATGCCGCACGTGCGCACCGGCAGACTGCGCGCGCTTGCGGTGTCGACCGCGAAACGCTCGCGGCAGGCGCCGGATCTGCCGACGATCGCGGAAGCGGGCGTGCCCGGCTACGACGTGAGACCGTGGTACGGCATCCTGGCGCCCGCCGGCATGCCCGCAGCCCTCGTCATGAAATGGAATCGCGAAGTCGCGCGCGTGATCGCGCTGCCCGAGATGAACGAACGCTTCGTCGCACAAGGCGTCGATCTTGAATCGAGCACGCCTGAAGCGTTCGCCAGCCTGATCAAGGCCGAAGTGCCCAAATGGCGCAAGATCGTCCGGGATTCCGGCGCGCGCGTCGACTGATACACCCCTCGAATACGCCGGCCCCGCGGCGCGCCGAAGCGCCCCACCTACCCCTTCCGGACTAATGCCAATGTCGTATAGACCGTGCCGGTGCAATGGTGAATCCTGTCGCGTATCGATACCATGAATGAGCGGCAGCGTGCCATGTGGCCGACCAGAGTAACGACATGGCGCGCGCCGTCCGCTCCGGCGCGGTGACTCCTCCTCTCATGCCCGGAGTTTGACCCGTGTGGCGCATTGCCGCACGGGTATTTTTTTAATGACCCTGTGAACGCGGTGAATCCAGCCGGTGTCGGGCCGGATAACCCGCCATATGGCCTGCAAGCGGAAGCGCGGGGGCACCCGCCGACGACGTCTACTCCGGAAGCCCCAGCAGCCGCGCCGGGTTGCGCTTCATCATCTTGTCGATGTCGGCCTGCGATACGCCCGCGGCGCGTACTGCCGCCACCTGGTTTTCGACGCCATCGGGCGGCGTCATCATGCCCTGCTGGCCAAGGTCGGTCGAGAGCACGAGATGGTCCGCGCCGATGTCCTTGACCGCCTGCGCCACGGCCTTCGCATCCACGCGGTCCCAATGCGTCATCCATGGATACTGTGCGGTCGGCCCGGTCATGAACTGCAGATAGCAGATCTCGATGTAGCCGCCCATCCGCGCGACCTCTTTCGCCTGCTCGGTTGAAAGACCGGGAATGTTGGTCAGTCCGTGCGTGACGATGATGTTCTTCACGCCGAGCTCGCGTGCGCGTTTGGTCACCGCGACGACTTCTTCGGCGTGCACGTGGCCCGTCGCCAGCACCAGATTCTCGCGCGCGATGATCTTCAGCACTTCTTCCATCTGCGGCGTGACCTGCCCGTTGGGTGCCACCAGCAGGCCCGACTTGCTCTTGTCAACCAGTGTCTTGACGTGCTTGTCCGAGTCAAACGTCGGCAGCCACACCATTTTGCCGCGGCCGCCCGACATGCGGTGCATCCACTCGACTGCCGCGGGATTGACCCCGCCGACCGAATTGTTGAGCACGATGCCGCCCCACACTTCAATTCCGGGCACCTGCTGCATGGCGAGCGCTGCGCGGTCCGCCGTGGTGACAACGTGGTTCTTGAGCACCAGGCCGCGCATGCCCTTGCGCCGCGCGATCGTCGCCAGTTCAATGTCGGTCAGCGAGCGCCCGAACACGTCGGGGTCCGGGTGCACGTGCATGTCGATGACGCCCGCGGCCGGGCTGACCCTGGGCGGCGGCGGCGGAAAGCCGACCTGCGAAAAAGCAAAGCCGGATACGGCGAGCAACGCCAAGCCTGAAACGGTCGCGGCCAGTGCGAATTTTCTGTTTTTCATAATATCCTCCCTGATGTTCGGTCTTATTGATTGACAGCTCTGACGCAGAACCTGTTTATTGTAACGCCGATGCCGGCGCGTCAACAGCGAACGGTGCCGCAAGCGCACCCGCGCCAAATGCACCGATAAGTTTACGGCGCGTATTCAAGTCCCCCTCATTCAGGGCGCCTATTATGCGCCCCCAGTCGGACGGCGCGTTGCCGGACAATCGGAAATTGTCATGTCCGAAGCGCCTCTCCCCGAGCAACCTGCTCAACAGTGAAGGCCACCGCTTGACATCTGATGTTTGATGCACTAGCATCTGATGCATGCGAACTACACTCGATATTGCCAATGACGTGCTGCAAGCCGCCAAGGAGCGCGCGCGCCGCGAGAAGAAAACGACCGGGGAGGTCATTTCGGAACTCGCCCGGCACGCATTGACCGCACCGCCGGAAACGCCGGTTGCGCGGGCGCCGAAGGCGGTCTACGGCCTGCGTCCGTTCCCGAAACGCGGCGGCATCGTCACCAACGAACTAATTGACAAGCTGCGCGAAGACGACGCTTACTAATGCGCGCGCTGTTGGACGTAAACGTGCTGATCGCCCTGTTGGACGCCGATCATTCGCTGCACGCGCGCGCCACTCAATGGTTCGCCAGCCATGCACGCAGCGGCTGGGCGACATGTCCGATCACGCAGAACGGCTGTGTTCGCATCATGTCCCACCCGAGCTACCCGAACACGGTATCCGTGCGGGCGGTCATGGGTCGTCTCGCGGAGGCAAGCGCGAGCACCTTCCATGAGTTCTGGCCCGATAGTGTCAGCCTGCTCGATGCGAAGATTGCCGACTCCGCGCGAATTCATGGCCCACGCCAACTCACAGACATCTACCTGCTGGCGCTCGCCGTGCGAAACAAGGGTCAGTTCGTCACTTTTGACGGTGCAATTTCCCTTGACGCTGTCCGCGGTGCCGAGACGAAGAACCTTCTGACCCTTTAGAACCGGTCCACCCGAAACGGCGTGATATCTATATTCGGCGTCCGCCCCGCGACGAGATCCGCGATGATGCGCCCCGTCGGCGCGCTGCCCACGAGCCCGACGTGGCCGTGGCCGAACGCGTAATAGGTGTTGGCGAACTTCGTCGCGCGCCCGATGACCGGTTTCGAATCCGGCATCGACGGGCGGCGTCCCATCCAGCGCGTCGCATCGACCTCGCGCACCTGCGGAAACATGCGCTTCATGTGGTGCACCAGCACGTCGGCGCGTCCGTAATCCGGCTCGGCATCGATGCCGGCGAATTCGCTCTGGCCGGCGATGCGCGTGCCCATTTCCATCGGCGTGACGAAAAACTTGTTCTGCGCGGAGCACACCGGCATCGGCAATTCCAGCCCCGGGTCGGAGAACATGACGTGATAGCCGCGTTCCGCTTCGAGCGGCACTTTATCGCCGAGCTTCGCGCTGAATTTTCCCGAGTGCACGCCGGCGCACAAAACCAGCGTCGCGACTTCGATGCGCTCCGCATCGGTGATCAGCGCCTGCGGCCCCTGCGCGCCGACTTCGATGTCGAGCACTT
>JAYWDM010000539.1:0-9922 GCA_043779885.1 Betaproteobacteria bacterium
CGGCGGATTTCCGGTCTATGGCGAAGCGTACGCGGCGACGATAAACGAGACCGATCCCTCGCTGTCGGTGCGGCCGACGAACACCAAGGGCAGCACGGAGAACGTGCCCCTGCTCGAAGCAGGCAAGCTCGACACCGGGCAGGTCACCGGCGAAGTTTTTTACGAAGCGATTTCCGGCATCGGGCGCGCGCCGGCCGATCTGCGCATATTGAACGCGATGTATTCGAACTCCGGCATGTTCATCGTGCGCGCCGACAGCCCGTACCACTCGATCGCCGATCTCAAAGGCCAACCGATCGCGTGGGGCGCGGCCGGCTCGGGCTTCATCGTCCTTGCGCGCTACGTAATGGAGGGGCTGGGGCTCGACATGCACAAGGATTTCCAGGCGCGCCTGCTCGACAAGGCCGCGGACGGGCCGGCCATGGTGCTCGACGGACGCGCGGCGGCATTATGGGGCGGCGGCGTGGGCTGGCCCGGTTTCACCGCGGTAGCCAGCGGCCCCGCGGGGGCGCGCTTGATCGCGCCGAACGCGGACGAGATTGCGCGCATCACCGCCAGACACACGTTCATCAAACCGGTCACGCTGCCCGCCGACAGCTATCCCGGACAGAAGGTTGCCGTCGCTACCGTGGGATCGTGGTCGTTCGTACTGGCGCGGCCGACGCTGCCGGACGGCGTCGCCTACAACCTCGCGTGCGCGCTGCACAAAGGCGCTTTGGCATTGGGCGCGCGGCTCGAGCAGGCGCGCGAATCGACTCTCGCCAACACGCTCGCCGCCGCACCGCGCGTCGATCTCATTCACCCGGGCGTGCAGAAATACATGCGGGTAATCGGGTTGCTGAAGTGAGCGCACTTCGCAGGCGTCAACCCGGCTTCAATCAAGGAAACTATGAACAAGTCTGAATTCGTCGTTCCGGCGTGCGCCGGTGTGACGGACTAAATCAGAACTTCCTTAACGCTTAAACTTTGCCGCAGCCGCCGCCGCCCGCCGTCTCCATCACCACGCGGTCGCCTTTATTCAGCACCCAGTGATCGGCGGGGTTGATCGGCTTGCCGTTCAACATGAGCGCACCGACCTTGCCCGGTGCGCCGCCGAAGATGCCCTGGGGTGCCGTGCGAAAGCGCGTCATGATCATCGATGCCATCATCGGCGTGTCGGCCGTCACCTCGACTTCAAAGCGCAGGCCGTCGCCGCCGCGGTGCTTGCCGGCGCCGCCGCTCGCGCGCCGGATGCTGCGCTCGATGACGCGCAACGGCGCCATCTGCTCGAACACTTCGATCGGCGTATTGGAGAGGTTCGACGGAAAACTCAGCATCGTGTAGCCGTCGCGGTATTGCGTCGCGCCCTGCCCCGCGTTCATGAAGCTGATCGCGGCATACGGCCGGCCGTGGTGCTCGCCGGTCACCGTGATCGACGAATTCGACGAGCCCTCGGCGATGGCGCGCTCGGGCAGCACGTCGGCCAGCGCCATCATGATCGCGGGCACCATCATGTGGCCTATCATGCCGCGCCCGCCGCTCGCCGCCGGATAACGCGGATTGAAAATCGAGCCGGGCGGCGCCGACGTCGTGATCGGCGTGAAGCTGCCTTCGTTGTTCGGCACGTCCGGGCACAAGAGCGCTTTCACCGCGAATGCCGAATACGCGAACGTGTAAATCGGCACCACGTTGACCGCGCGCGGCACCTGCGCGGAGGAGCCGGTGTAGTCGATCGCGAGTCGCTCGCCTTTGACGGTGACGGTGCAGTTGATGAGTATCGGCTCCTCGAAACCGTCGTGCTGCGTCTGCGCGTGATACACGCCGTCGGGCACCGCGCGGATGCTTTTCTTCATCGCGGCCTCGGAGCGGCCGCGGATTTCGGCGCCGAGCGCATCGAGATCGGTGTCGCGCAAGAGCGGCTGCAAGCGTTCTTCGAGCATCTTGCACGCCGCGACCTGCGCCCAGATATCGCCCAGCGTCTGCTCGGGAACGCGCACGTTCTGCCCGATCATGTCGAGGAGGTTCTGGTCGGGCTTGCCCGCGTTGATCAGCTTCAGGCGCGGGATCTGCAGCCCCTCCTCGTAAATATCGCGGATGCCCGCGTTGCGGATGCGCCCGCCGATGTCGGGCATGTGGCTCACCACCGCCGCGAACGCGACGATTTTCCCTTTCTGGAATATCGGCATCGCGACGTTGACGTCGTGGATGTGGCCGGTGCCCATCCACGGGTCGTTGGTGATCATCACGTCGCCCGGTTTCAGCGTCTGCGGCGGAAATTTATCCAGGAAGTGCTTGACCGTTGCCGGCAGCGTGCCAATGAAGGACGGGATCGACAGCACCGACTGCGCGATCGAGCGCCCTTGGGCGTCGGTCAACACCACGGCGAAATCGTTGGCTTCGCGCACCAGCAGCGAGAACGAGGTGCGCACGAACGCGGCGGACGCCTCGTCGACCATGCTGACAAGGCGCTTCCACTGGATTTCGAGCGAAACGGGATCGAGGCGGATTTTTTTCATGTGAATTCCCTGATCGTCACTTCGACCGTATAGTCGGCGAGTATTTTCACGTCGGCCGCGACGGGCACCACCAATGTCGATTCGCGCTCTTCGAGGATCATCGGGCCCTTGATCCGCGTGCCGGGCTTCAGCGAATAGCGGTCGTACACCGGCACCGGTTGAAACTTGCGCTTGAGCGGCAGGTAAATCGAACGCTTGCCGCGCATGACCGGTTTCGTGCTTACGCGCTCGTCGCCCCACGCGAAGCGGTGGCTCTTAACTGCCGAGCGCCCGGTCAGCCGCCAGGTAATCACCTGCGCAGCGGCGCCCGGCACCAGATGGCCGTAGAACTGGCGATAACAGCGCTCGAATTCACGCATCAATGCCGGCGCCATCGCGGCGTTCACCTTGCGCCATGGCAGCGTGACTGAAACGTTATGGCCCTGGCCGGCGTAGCGCATCTCGGCGCCTATCCACCACTTGAGGTTGGCGTCGCGCGCGCCCGCCGAATCCAATTCGGACTCGGCGTCGGCACGCAACTCTGCATAAACGTCTGCTACTTTGCGCCAATCGATATCAATGACGAGCGTCGGATTCGACCACGAGCGGTCGACGCGCGCGGGTGCGGCGAGCAGGCCCAGGCACGAACCGGCGCCCGCGGCAATCGTCGCCAGCACGCGCGGAATCTGCAGCTTGCGCGCCACCTCCACCGCATGCACCGGGCCCGCGCCGCCGGTCGCCACCATCGTGAAGTTGCGCGGATCGTGCCCCTTCTCCGCGATGTGGATGCGCGCCGCGGAGGCCATGTTCTCGTTCACGATATTGCAGATGCCCCATGCCACTTCGGTGGCGGTCAGCTTGAGTTCGGTCGCGAGCTTCTGCAGCGCGCCTCGCGCGCGACTGGTGTCGAGCTTCATATCGCCACCGAGAAAATTGTCCGGATTGAGATAGCCCAGCATCAGGTCGGCGTCGGTAACCGTCGCGCCCTCGCCGCCGAGGCCGTAACATGCCGGCCCCGGCACGGCGCCCGAAGACTCGGGCCCGACGTTGAGCAATCCGAGATCGTTGACGTGCGCGATCGAGCCGCCGCCGGCGCCGATTTCGATGAGGTCGATGCTCGGTATCAATATGGGCAGCCCCGAGCCGCGCTTGAAACGCGACACGCGCGCGCATTCGAAGCTATGCGCGATCAGCGGCTCGCCGCCCACCGCCACGCACGCTTTCGCCGTCGTGCCGCCCATGTCGAACGCGAGAATTTCGGCGACGCCGTTGTTGCGCGCGGTATTCAGCGCGGAGAGCACGCCGCCGGCGGGGCCGGATTCGAGCAGCAGGATGGGCGTTTCCGCGGCCGCCCTGCCCGAGGTAAAGCCGCCGCTGGAAACCATGATCTTCAGCGGCGCGCCGGGAGCGAGTTCGTGCACGCGCTGGTCGAGCCGGTTCAGATACTCCGTCATCAGCGGCTGCACGTAAGCATTGGCGACCGTCGTCGACATGCGCTCGTATTCGCGGATCTCGCGCGCGATGCCGGACGAGATGGAAATCGCGAGGCCGGGAAAGCGTTTTTTCACCGCAGCCTTGATCTGTTGCTCGTGCACGTCGTTTACGTAAGAGTGCAGCAGGCACACCGCCACCGCTTTGATTTCCAGCCCGCCAAGCTCGTCGAGCAGGCGTTCAAGTTCCGCCGCGTCAAGCGGCTTGACTATCCCGCCGTGCGCATCGAGCCGTTCGCCGGCTTCGATGCGCTTGTCCCGCGGCACCAGCGGCTGCGGAATTTCGAGATTCAGGTCGTATAAATCGTAGCGGATCTCGCGTGCGATGGTGAGCACGTCGCGCGTACCCTTCGTCACGATGAGCGCGGTGCGCGCGCCTTTGCGCTCGATCAGCGTATTCGTCACCAGCGTGGTGCCGTGCACGACGTCGTCCACGGCACGCGCGGCCGCCCCGCGCGCCGCCACAATTTGCTTTAACAGGTCCGCCATCACGGTCGTCACCGCTTCGCCCGGGTCATCGGGCGTGGTCAGCGTTTTGCCGACCCATATCCGGTTGCCGGGTGAAATGACGGCAAGCCCGTCGGTAAAAGTGCCGCCGATGTCGACGGCGATGCGCACGCGCTCGCGCGCTTTTTTTGTTTTCGATTTCGTCAAATGCTACCCCCATCCCCACTCTGGCTCTCCCCTTGAAGGGGAGGGAACTTCGTATTCATTACGAAGCGCTACACTTAAAAATAGCCGTCCATGAAAGCCCCGACCCACGGCGGCATTTTCACGTCTTCCATGCGGTCGAACGGCGGCATATACGGCTTGATGTCGAGCACCGGCGTGCCGTCGAGCGCGTCGAGGCCGCGCACCTTTAAAACGTTGCCGTCGATGCCGAGCAGTTCTACCGCCGTGATTCCGATCGGATTGGGCCGGAACTTGGTGCGCTGCGCGAACACGCCGACTTCCTGCAGGTCGTCACGGCCGCGCGGGCGGCGCAGCAACTGCTTGGCCGGATCGAAGCCCTGCGCGCGGTCGAGAAAAAACACCACCAGCACGTGCGAAAAGCCCGCCAGTCCCTGCAGGCCGCCGGCCAGTTCGGGATCGAGATGGATTGCAGATTCGACTTTCGCCCAGCCGCCCTGCGACATTTCGGTCACCGCGCATTTGACCGTGCCGATCGAACGCACGCTGAACATTTTCGGGTCTTGCATCATCAGTCTCCGACGGCGGGCAGCGGGGCAGCCGCGCCATTATTCGATTTTGATTCCCTGCTCGCGGATGACCCTGCCCCACTTGCCGGATTCCGCCTTGACGTACGCGATAAACTCTTCGGGCGTGCCGCCGACAGACTCTATGCCCTGATTGAACAGCTTTTCCTTCACATCGGGCGCGGCGAGCGCGCGCAGGATTTCCCTGTTAAGCCGCGCGACGACGTCCCGCGGCACGCCAGCGGGAGCGAACGCGGCGAACGTCGTCGACGATTCAAACCCCTGCAATCCGGATTCGGCGATGGTCGGCAAATCCGGCATCATCAATGAGCGCTTCACCGTGCTCGTGGCGAGCGGACGCAACCGCCCGGCATTGGCGAACGGCAGCGCCGTGATCACGTCGACGAACGACAGCATCGTTTCGCCGCCGAGCAGCGCCTGCGCCGACGGCCCGCCGCCCTTGTACGGGACATGCACCATGTTGAGTCCCGCCATGTTCATCAGAAGCTCCGTCGCGAGATGGCTCGTGCTGCCGGGGCCGGCGGACGAGAATACGAGCGCGCCCGGTTTGGCTTTCGCCAGCGCAATCAATTCGCGCACGTTCCTGGCCGGGACCGAGGGATGCACCGATAAAATCTGCGGGCTGACCGCGAGCAGGCAGATCGGCGCGAACGCAGTGCTGTCGTACGGCAGGCTCTTGTAGAGATGCGGCGCGATCGCGAACGTGCTGTTGCTGCCGATCAACAGCGTGTAACCGTCCGGCGGTGTTCTCGCCACCAGCGCGTGTCCTATCGTGCCAGTCGCCCCGGCGCGGTTGTCGATGATGAACTGCTGGCCCGTGTACTCGGTAAGCTTGGCGGCCAATATGCGGCCGATCGAATCGGTCGACCCGCCCGCCGCCCACGGCACGACCACGCGCACCGACCTGGCCGGATAATCCTGCGCATAGGCCACCGCCGCGAACAACGCCCACACCGCGGCGATACGCATGAACAATGCATGCATCATGACTCCAATCTCCTGAAAATCCGCGCGGAAAAAACGGGGCGCGAACCACCACCTGAATTATAAGTGGCCGGCGGCAAAAATGTTTATCGTATCCCGCACGATGAGCAGCCCCGCCGGGTCGGCCGGGACAAGTCTCGTATGGCTCGCCCGGCAACGGCACCCTGCTCAACCTCGCCGCGGAGACGTTCAATTGACTCGCGGGTGTCGACATGCGGCACGTGCCATACAAGGACAGTCCGCCCGCCGTTACCGCAACCGTGGCAGGCGAATTTGCGCTGGTGTTCGCCACCAGCGCATCCGTATTGCCGCATATCAGAAGCGGACGCATACGCGCGCTGGCCGTGACCACCTCCGTACGGTCGCCGCTCACGCCCGATCCGCCGCCGAACGCCGACGCGCCGGGAGTCTGTCGCACGACCTCGTGACGTGGGACAATCGCTGCACCATGCACCGCGGCACCGATTACGACAACCTGCGCCGGACTCGCGACATGCAGCGCGCAACCGCCTGCGACATTGCCAATTCGTGCGCGCAGGAAGGCATTGCGGTGGGGGCATAAGTCAGATGCTTTCAGGAGGAGATTATGGCCAACAACGGTTCGACGCACATCTACGCAGGAGCAGGTCATTGGGTATCGTCCGGCACGCGCCACCCCGGCGGGCTGTTCCGGCGCTCGCCCGGTGACGGGGAGTGGCAGGCGCTCGCCTGCGGCCTGCCGGAGAATGTCGAGACGCGGGCGCTCACGGTGCATCCGCGCGAGTCCGGTGTGATGTACGCGGGGACGCAGGATGGCCCTTATCGCACGACTGATGGCGGCGAGCACTGGGAGCGTCTGGGTTTCCCCGACCGTGGCGCGATGGTGTGGTCGATCGCGCTCCACCCGACGCGCCCGCAGGTCATGTATGCGGGCGTGGCGCCGATCGGCATTTATCGCAGCGAAGATGGCGGCGACAACTGGAAAAAACTCACCGGCGCGAAGTCGCCCGGCCACTGCGAGATGGGGTTCCCGGCGCGGGTAACGCGCATCGCCGTCGATCCCGGCGCACCTGACGACGTCTATGCGGCGCTCGAAGTGAGCGGCGTCATCCGCAGCGCCGACGGCGGCGATACGTGGACGGATCTGTCCGCGCCCCTCATCAAGCTCGCTGAGAATCCGCATCTGAAGAGCCGTCTGGGCAGCGACATCGATTCGGAGGGGATGCTCGACTCGCATGCCTTTGCCGTGAGCGCCGCGGCCACGGGCACGGCGTTTCTCGCGGTACGCATGGGGTTATTTCGCAGCGACGACCGCGGCGCCTCGTGGAAAGATATGGAGATCGGACGCTTCTCGCCGTTGACCTACTGCCGCGATGTCATCGTCTCGCCAATCGACCCGCACGTCATGTACGCGTGCCTGTCGGTGGCCGCGCGCGGTGACGACGGCTCGCTTTACCGCAGCGACGACATCGGGCAGACGTGGCGGCGTTTCGATCACGGCGTGAAGGCGCACGGCACGATGATGGCCGTGGCTGCGCACCCGCGCGATCCGGCAAAGGTCTATTGCGTGTCGCGCTGCGGCCAGGTATTCGGCACCGAGGATGCGGGGGCCTCGTGGCGCGAGTACCCGCTGCCCGAGGGCGTGCAGGACGTCTACACCGTCGCCTGCGCTTGAGTGGCGGGCGATCCGGCATCGCGCGGCGACACGGGCTCGCCGGGTGCCGGCTCCTTACGCGGCGACTCCTCACGCATAACGCGGGGCCAGTACGGTTTGCTGGACCTTTACCGTGTAGGACTTTCACCTGTTACTCCTTGCCGGTCTCCCGGCGCACTACGTTTCAAATTTACGGTTAACGGTCATAAAACCCCTGTTTAGGCCCCGCGTAAATCTGTCGCGCCTGGCGTGATTTGGCATAATGGGCGGCAGGTTCCAGGGGGGTAAATGAACAAACGTCGCAAACTTCTCGTCGCGCTTGGCGCGAGTGCGCTCGCTGCGCCGTTCGGTTCGTTCGCTCAACAGCAGGTTAAAGTGTGGCGCATCGGTTTCATGTCGTCGCGCGCCGAGAGCGGGCCAAACGAAGAGGTCTTTCGACTAGGCATGCGCGAGCTCGGGTACGTCGAAGGGCAGAACATCGCAATTGAATGGCGATTTTCACCACGCAACGTAGACCAGTATCCTGAGATTGCGGCGGAACTTGTCCGGCTCAAGGTAGACTGCATGGTCACCGCGACCTTTAGCGCATCTCTTGCAGCCAAGCTCGCGACCCCGACGATTCCGATCGTCATGACGAGCGTCAATGATGATCCAGTCCGGCGCGGCCTGGTTGCCAGTCTTGCGCGGCCGGGCGCGAACGTTACAGGTTTTATTCTCCTCGGCCCGGAGTTGGCCGGCAAAAGGCTGCAGCTACTCAAGGAGGTGCTGCCCAACGCGTCTCGCATGGCCATACTCTGGGATCGAAATGTTCAGGGCAGTGTGAGCCACGTTAAAGAAACCGAGGCCGCTGCCAGCAGGTTGGGCGTGCAGCTACAGTCGCTGGACGTGAGCGATGAGAAAGGCTTGGAGAACGCATTCCAGGTGGCTGGCAAAGGGCGTGCTCAAGCTCTCGTAGTGGTGGGAACCGGTTTTGTTAACATTCACCAGGCGCGGATCGCGAATCTCGCAATCAAGACCCGCCTGCCGGCGATTTATCCCAATTCACAATTCGTGCTTGCCGGAGGCCTCATGAGCTACGCGGCGGACGGCGTCGAGCAGTTTCGCGGGGCAGCCACCTATGTTGACAAGATACTCAAGGGCGCGAAGCCCGCGGATCTTCCGGTGCAGCAGCCGACGAAGTTTGAGTTTCTTGTTAACCAGATGGCTGCGAAAGCGCTCGGTATCAAGATTCCCAACTCGATTCTGGTGCAGGCGACCAAGGTGATTGAGTGACTCTGGACGCCCGCTTTTTCACGAATTTCGAGCAAGGATCATTTGACTCCTCCCGGCCTAGACTGTGTGGAAACGCATTTTTGCGATGCGCGATGGTCGTCTGAGCTGTTCTGAAGCCAATGATCGATTGTTAAGCGACCTACGCGTTGGAAACGCACTGGAAAAAGGGCGACCTTGTGCCCACGCGATTGAGCACGCTGCTGATGGCTCTTGCCAATTCAGTTTTTCTCGCCCGCCACGACATAAGCCCACAGCGCATCAATTTCTTCCGGCTTCAGCAGACCGCCCCACGGCGGCATGGCGTTTTTGCCCTTGCTTACGGAAGTCTGGAAACGGCTTGCGCTGTCTTTCGGAAACGTCATCAGGTCAAATGCGCCTTCTGGATTTTTCATGCGTACGCCGTGGCATGGCGAGCAATGGCGTGCGTAAATGTCGGACCCCAGCTTGATTTGTTCCGCTGGAAATTCCTGCGCGTGCGCGCCGCACCACACCAGCACCGCCAGCACGCCTCCCGCTATCTTAATATTATTCATATAACTCAATAGGTTATGTAAACCGTTTGCGGGGTAAAAAAATCCCACCGTTTTTACCGGTGGGATTCCTGTAACGCCAGTCGCGTGGGAAACGTTGACGCTTAATCCATCAGCGCAAACGTCCACACCGTGCCGGCGGGCAGTACTTTGCCCGCAGTTTCGCGCCTTGCCGACGTTCCGCCGCCCAGACCCGAGAATACGGAGACGTATTGCTTGCCTTTGTACGTGTAGGTGATGGGCTGCGAGTTCACGCCCGACGGCGTCTTGAATTGCCACAGTACCGCGCCGGTGGCTTCATCCAGCGCCGCGAAGTCGCCCG
>JAYWDM010000540.1:0-9916 GCA_043779885.1 Betaproteobacteria bacterium
ATTGGGGCCTGTTGACACTATGGCCATACGCACGCATGGTCATATTGTTAACAGGCCCTGGTGCGCTGAACGGTTGATCGAACAGGTCTTGTGCGATATCGTCAATTTTGCTTTTACGCGCAGCGCAACTTGTATATCAGTGCACTACTGTCCGGTCAAAACGCGAATAGATTCAGCTGCTTGCACGACACCCCATCGGGTGTTTTGTAATCGCGCCCCGGAAACGCTTGCTGCAAGGGCATCTTCTCGAACAGAGTAACCGACAATATCTGTAATAACGTGTAGAGCGAAGCCTCCAGATTGAGGCGCTTCTTGATGATGGCGACGAGGACATAGACCGACACGGCGATCCAGATTTGCGATTTCACCGCATTGATTGAATTGCCATAGAACTTTTTGATACGCAGATGCTGCTTAATCCATTTGAAGAACAATTCCACTTGCCAGCGTGCCTTGTAGAGCGCGCAGATAGTGGCTGCCGACAATACGAAGTTGTTGGTCAGGAAGGTCAGTGTTTTGCCGGTCTTGGGGTCTTTGAATCGGATGCGACGCAGATGGATTGGATAGTCCTTGCAACTGGTGACGCCGGTCAGCGCGATGGTTTGATCGCAGATCAGGCCGGTGCTGCGATCTACCGCAGCCGAATAGATGCGTCGAAGCTGGGTGTTCGACTTGGTGCGTGTAACGAAGAAGGCCTGTGCCTGATTGAGTTGGTAAAGCCGCGAGAAGTCGAGATAGCCGCGATCCATGACGTAGATCGCTCCCGGCTCCAACTTCAGAATGTCGAGCACCTTGACATCGCCCAACTTGCCGTCCGAGATGTGGATGAAGCTCGGAATGTTGCCGCGCAAGTCGAGCAACGTGTGCATCTTCACTGCGGACTTGGTTGTGCGAAACCGGGCCCAAGGAAAAAGCGACATACACAGATCCATGGTCGTCGAGTCCAGTGCGTAAGCCGTGTTCTCCAACTCGATGCCGAAGTCGTCGCTGCTGTAAAGCTTGCGCGCCTGCCCGATCAGGCTCTGGGCGAATTTGGCATGGATGCGCCAGTCCCGTGCCTCGTTGGCATCGGCCAGTGTCGAACGCTTGATTTCCTGCGGCAAGCCCATGTGATAGAGCTTGGCCACCTGGGCCGAAAGACATGCCTCGATGTCGCGCAGGCTCTCGCGGTAGGTCAGTTGCGCAAAGGCCATCACGCGAAATTGATCGGCGCATGTCATCGACTTCACGTAGCGATCGCCGTCGCGGCGATCGACGATGCGATGGAAGGTCTTCCAGGGCAGGAAGTCCATGAGTTGAGCGAACAGCGTCTTGCCGATGTTCATCGCGGCCTCCAGAGGAAAGACCGGAAGACTGCCAGAACCGCTTTTCGCCGTTCAAATCGGAGACACCCTTCATCGCTCGGAAAACCCCATCAGTCATGGCTTTCAGCAATTCACCCATTCATTTAACCGGACAGTAGTGATCGTATTTGCAGTTTGCGGTGCTTTTCGTGGTTGCCCTGTTCGGCGACGTAATGCGCGAAGCGCAGGTTGACCTCCAACGCTTGCGCAAGGTATCCACGCCCAATTCACTCCTCATAACAGCAGTATTAGGACGCATGATAAGGCCCGAAACTGCTGAACTCTATGCGAATATTGTCGCGGAAAATCCTTGCAATGCGCGCGTTGCCGAACTCTTTGCCGCGGCCGCTAATAAACTCGCTTCGTTAACCAAAAGCCGTGATCAGAAAGCTATTGCGAGTTACCTCCGGTCCTTGGGCGCCGACGCACCGGTTGACTTTAGAAACTGGGCAAATAACATGACAAGCTACATTCAGACAGCGATTGCCAAACGTCCAAATATCGAAAAACAAATTGATCACTTACCAACGATAGCTTAGCGCCGCCTCCGCAACAACTGAGACTAAGATATTTGGAAAATGTCGGTCCGACAGTGGGACGTCCCTCTCACTATGGATCGCCGCGATCATCTTGGGGCAAGAACCGGTCGCCAAGAATTAGTCTCAGCAACGATTTGTGAACTCGTGACGGTGTCAGCGCAAGAGCATTCCGAATATTGCTGGGTAAAGAAATCGGCGCTGCCCCACCGCTGAAAGATGTGTGGCGCAATTTTCGAAACAACGCACACGCAAATTCGTGCAGGTCGCAATGAAACTCACGCCTTGCGGCGTGAGAAAGGGAAAAGCTACGGATGTGGTCCCGCTTGGGGATACCGGGGGCTATGGGATAAGCCGAACCGCTTTGTGTCCCCCGGCGTGTCCCCTGAGGTAATTCTGTTATTGTTGTTCTCTGTAACCTATTGATTCTTTGGTCGGGGCGAGAGGATTTGAACCTCCGACCACCTGCACCCCATGCAGGTACGCTACCAGGCTGCGCTACGCCCCGAGCGCGGAATTATATCAGATGGCTTGCGCCGATCGATTGCCGCGTTAGCGGCGCAGAATGTCGAGAACCGACTTTATTTCCGTGCGCAGCATGGCGAGATTCGCCTTGCCTGCGGCCGCCAATCGGCTGGCCTTTGCCGGTTCCGAGACCATTTCGTCCAGGCGGTTACGCGCGCCGCTGATCGTAAAGCCCTGGTCGTATAGCAGGTCGCGTATGCGGCGGATCAACAGCACTTCGTGGTGCTGGTAATAGCGCCGGTTGCCGCGCCGCTTGACCGGCTTTAACTGAGTGAACTCCTGCTCCCAGTAACGCAGCACGTGCGGCTTGACGCCGCATAATTCGCTCACTTCGCCGATGGTGAAATAGCGCTTCGCCGGGATCGGCGGCAGCGCTTCCTTAGGACTGTGGCTTGTTTCCATTATTGTAGTTTTGTTCGACCATCGCCTTCAGTTTCTGTGACGCATGAAACGTCACGACGCGCCGCGCTGTAATTGGAATTTCCTCTCCCGTCTTCGGGTTACGCCCCGGCCGTTGCGGTTTGTCGCGCAACTGAAAATTGCCGAAACCCGACAGCTTGACACCCTCACCATTCTCCAGAGCCAGGCGGACCTCCTCGAAAAAAGACTCCACCATATCCTTGGCCTCGCGCTTATTGAAACCGACTTTTTCAAATAGCAGATCTGCCAACTCGGCCTTGGTCAAAGTCATATTTTCCCCTTATTCGCGGAGTCTTGCTTGAAATTGTTCTTGTAACACTTGAAGCAACCGCTGTATCGCGATTTCGGCTTCAGCGTCAGTCAATGTTTTATGAGTATCTTGCAATACCACGCGAAACGCAACACTTTTTTTATCTGAATCAATGCCTTTGCCGCGATATACGTCAAACAGCGCGATCTCCGAAACGATGCCTGGGACATGGTTTTTGAGGCTCTCCAGCATTGCCTGGACCGTAACTTTTTCCGCCACCTCGACCGAAATATCGCGTTGCAACATGGGCTGGCGCGAGAATTCCACATAGTGCCTGACATCACTCCTACCAATCGACTGGAGGTATAGCTCAAAAACAATTGGTGTAAAAGGAAATTCATACTTTTGTTGTAGCCGCGGATGCAGTTCTCCAAGCCATCCTGCAAGGCTTCCATCAAGTGTAATCCTGGCCGTCCGCCCGGGGTGCAATGCTGCGTGTTCCGCCGCCTCAAATACGGCAGTGGTTGTGCCCAGCAGCAATTCAACGTCCGACTTCACATCGTAGAAGTCGACGCGACGCTTCGCCATACCCCATTGCGGCGCAACGGCATCACCGTAAGCCAGTCCGCCGATAGCGGGCAGTTGCCGATAGCCGCCTTGCGGATCGCGCAGGAAACAGCGGCCAATTTCGAATATGCGCACGCGTTCCTGCTGCCGGCTGACGTTGAGCTTGAGGCAGTCAACCAGACTGCCGAGCAGGCTCGATCGCATGGCGTTCATATGCGCTGCGATCGGATTCGCGAGCATCACCGGGTCGTCATTGGCGCAGAAATCAGTCTCCCACTGACGATCGACGAAGCTGTAGCTGATAATTTCCTGATAATCGCGGCCCACCAGCGCGTCACGCATTTCGGCGGCGCCCGACCCTGCCTCACCCGCAGGCAGCATTGCCATAGGCCCGGCGGGCAGGTTGGCCGGGATGCTGTCATAACCCTGAATGCGCGCCACTTCTTCGACAAAGTCTTCCTCGATCGCCAAATCGAAGCGGTAGCTGGGCGGCGTAATCAGGAACTCGTTGTCGCGCGCTTCAAAATTAAATCCGAGACGACGTAACAACCCTGCAATGTCGTGCTCGTGCAGCTCAATACCGAGCAATCGCTGCGCGCGTGAGCCGCGCATGACCACAGGCTTGCGCACGGGCAGGCTGGCCTGCGCCGCGCACACCGGCCCGGCCGTGCCGCCGCAGATTTCCAGTATGAGCTGCGTCGCGCGCTCCATCGCCTGCAGAGTTGCGGCGAAATCCACGCCACGTTCGAACCGGTATGCCGACTCCGAGCCAAAGCCGAGTATGCGCGACTTGCCGGCGATCACCGCCGGGTCAAAAAACGCGCTCTCCAGCAGGATATCGACCGTGTCCGGCGTCACCGCGCTGTCGGCGCCGCCCATGACGCCGGCGAGAGCGAGCGGCTTCACGTCGTCGGCGATAACCAGCCAGGCCGGCGTCAATGCGATCACCTGCCCGTTAAGCAGCTTGAGTTGCTCGTCCTGCCGCCCAAACCTGACGTGGATCCCGCCATCAATGCGCGCACGGTCGAACGCATGCAACGGCTGGCCCATCTCCATCATCACGTAGTTCGTGACATCGACGATCGCGCTGATACTGCGCATGCCGCTGCGCTCCAGGCGTTGCACCATCCAGCGCGGCGTTGCAGCGCGGCCTTCAACGCCACGCACCACGCGTCCGCTGTACAGCGGGCACGCAGACCCGCCTGCCAGCGCAATATTGATGCGATCCGCATTGGTTGGCGCCACCATTACAGCAACGGGCTTTAGCGCTGCGCCGGTAATGGCGGCAACCTCGCGCCCCACGCCCAGTAGGCTCAGGCAGTCACCGCGATTGGGCGTTGGCTTAATCGTGAACAGTTGATCGTCGAGTTCGAGATATTCGCGGACATCGGCGCCGACCGGCGCGTCGGCGGCCAGCGCCATTAATCCTGATGCATCTTCGGCGACTCCAAGCTCCCTGGCCGAGCACAACATGCCGTTAGATTCGACACCCCGCACGCTGGCCTGCTTGATCGCAACGCCGGGTAAATTAGCGCCGACCTGGGCGAACGGGACACGCATGCCGGCTCGCACGTTGGGCGCGCCGCAGACAACCTGCAGCGCCGTTCCACCGGTGCTGACGTGACAAACACTCAAGCGATCGGCGTGCGGGTGCTTTTGCACGTCGATGACCTCAGCCACCAGCACATGATCAAACGCCGGCGCCACAGGGTTCATCTCCTCGACCTCGATTCCCGCCATCGTCAAGGCGTCGGCAAGCTCACGGCTCGAAAGCTGAGGGTTAACGAACGTGCGCAGCCAGTTTTCCGAAAACTTCATGGGTTTTCAGGCAAATTGTTTCAGGAATCGGAGGTCGTTCTCGTAGAACAACCGCAAATCGTTCACGCCGTATCTCAGCATCGCCAGACGATCAGGACCGAGTCCGAACGCGAAACCCTGATATTGCTCGCTGTCGATGTTGACGTTGCGCAGGACATTGGGATGAACCATGCCGCACCCGCCGATCTCCAGCCAGCCGTCGCCGAAACTCATATCGACTTCCGCCGACGGCTCGGTAAACGGAAAGAACGACGGCCGGAAACGCACTTTCAGGTCTTCGCGTTCGAAAAACTGCCGCAGAAAATCCACCACCAGACCCTTCAGGTCGGCAAAGCTCACATGCGTGTCGATCCACAGTCCCTCGATCTGGTGAAACATCGGCGAGTGTGTCGCGTCGGAATCGACACGATAGACGCGTCCAGGCGCGATGATCTTGATCGGCGGCTTATGCGTTTGCATGTAGCGTATCTGGATCGGCGAGGTGTGAGTGCGCAGCAAATGCCTGCCGTCGTCGACATAAAAGGTGTCGTGCATGGAACGCGCCGGATGGTTTTCCGGCTGATTGAGCGCCGTGAAATTATAGTAATCGGTTTCGATCTCGGGGCCGTCGGCGACCTCGAAACCCACGGAGCGGAACAGTTTTTCGATCCGCTCGAGGGTACGCGTGACGGGATGCCAGCCGCCGGCGCCGGCGCCGCGTCCGGGCAACGTGACGTCCAGCGCTTCCTGCGCAAGCTGCGCGGCAAGCTTTACGGCCTGGATTTTTTCACGCTGCGCGCTGAGCGCGGCCTCGATCCGGTCCTTGGCCGCATTAAAACGCGCGCCCATGGCAGGTCGATCGGCCGGCGCCAGTTTGCCGAGACTTTTCTGCAGCTCCGTAAGCGCACCGGCTTTGCCCAGATAGCGCGCCTTGGCCTGCTCAAGCTGCGCCGCGTCGTCGATGGCGGCAAACGACTCAAGCGCCTGCTGCACGACCGTGTCGAGTTGTTCCATTCGCGACCCCGAAAAAAAAGGAGGCCAGACAAGCAAGCCTCCCCTTCAACGCCGATATCGACTAGGCGCCGAGACTCGCCTTGGCTTGTTCGACAAACTTCGTGAATGCCGGCTTGTCGAAGACCGCGATGTCCGCCAGCACTTTGCGGTCGACCATGATCGCCGCTTTCTTGAGCCCGTTCATGAACACGCTGTACGACAACCCGTGTTCGCGCACCGCGGCGTTGATCCGCGTGATCCACAGACTGCGGAAATCGCGTTTCTTGTTGCGACGGTCACGATACGCGTACTGCCCGGCGCGCATGACCGCTTCATTCGCGATACGGAATACATTGTTGCGACGGCCGCGGAAGCCCTTGGCGCGCGCGATGACTTTTTTGTGGCTGGCGCGCGCAGTTACGCCACGTTTGACTCTAGGCATGGTTCATCTCCTTACGCGTAGGGAAGCATGCTGCGCACGGAACGCTGGTCGCTCTCGTGTACGCCGGTGCCGCCGCGCAATTGACGTTTACGCTTGGTCGTTTTCTTCGTCAGGATGTGTCGCAGGAACGCGCTGCCGCGCTTGATGCGGCCGCTCGCGGCCACCTTGAAACGCTTCTTGGCGCCGCTTTTCGTCTTCATTTTGGGCATGACTGCTCCTTCTTTTGACATAGCGCCGGGTGCTTCCCATGGGGAAGACTTCTGGAACCCGGACAACTACTTTTAACTGCAACTACTTTTTTTCAGCTTCGGCTGCCACCGGCGCCGCATCTGCTGCGAGTGCCACCGGCGCCGCTGCGGTTGCCGGCTTTGCCGCTGCCTTCCTGGGTGCCGGCGCAGCAGCGGGCTTGATCACGGCTTTCTTCGGCGACAGCACCATTACCATCTGCCGCCCTTCCATCTTCGGATACTGTTCGACCACGCTGAACGGCTCAAGGTCGTGTTTGACGCGTTCGATCAGCTTGATGCCGAATTCCTGGTGCGCCATCTCGCGGCCGCGAAACCGCAAGGTGACCTTGCATTTGTCGCCTTCATCCAGGAAGCGGGTCAGGTTGCGCAACTTGATCTTGTAGTCGCCGTCGTCGGTGCTCGGACGAAACTTGACTTCCTTGACTATGATCTGCTTTTGCTTGAGTTTAGCTTCATGCCGGCGTTTGCTTTCGCGATACTTGAATTTGCCGTAATCCATGACGCGGCAAACCGGCGGGACAGCCGTCGGTGCGATTTCCACCAGATCAAGTTCTGCCGCTTCCGCCTGCGCATTGGCGATCGCGATGGCTACAATACCAACCTGTTCCCCGTTGGGTCCGATCAGCCGGACTTCGGGAGCGTTAATTTCGCCGTTAATGCGCGGCTCTTTTTCCTGAACTATATGAAAACCCCGCTATATCAAAAGTTATGCCGCGCGCCCGAGCTTTAGCGCCTCGTGTAACAGGCGCTCAACGAAGGCCTGAATCGGCATCTGGCCGAGGTCTTCGCCTTTGCGGGTTCGCACGGCAACTGTCTGCGCCGCCATCTCCTTATCGCCCAGAATGACCTGGTAAGGCAGCTTCTGCAGACTATGTTCCCGAATTTTATAGGTTATTTTCTCATTTCTCAAGTCGGATTCAACGCGCAGCCCGGCGCGCCTGAATTCGCCCACGACGCGTTCGGCGTAGGCGGACTGATGACCGGTAATGTTCATGACGACAACCTGGACGGGCGCGAGCCACACCGGCAGCGCGCCGGCGAAATTCTCGAGCAGGATGCCGATAAAACGTTCCATTGATCCAACGATCGCCCGGTGCAGCATGACCGGGACGCGCCGCGTGTTGTCTTCCGCCACGTATTCCGCGCCCAGCCGCCCGGGCATGGAGAAATCCACTTGTACCGTCCCGCACTGCCACACGCGGCCGATCGAGTCCTTCAATGAAAACTCGATCTTCGGGCCGTAGAACGCGCCCTCGCCCGGCAACATTTCCCATGGCACGCCCTTGTCGTTAAGTGCGTCCGCGAGCGCTTTTTCGGCAACGTCCCACGTGGCGTCCGCGCCGACCCTTTTGACCGGCCGCGTCGACAACTTGTAGATGATGTCGGTGAAACCGAAATCGGCGTAAACATCAATCAGCAGATTGATGAAGTTGGCGACCTCGGCCTGGATCTGCGCTTCGGTGCAGAAAATATGGCCGTCGTCCTGCGTAAAGCCGCGTACGCGCATGATCCCGTGCAGCGCGCCCGAAGGTTCATTGCGGTGGCACGCGCCGAATTCACCGTAACGCAGCGGCAGGTCGCGATAACTTCTGAGACCGCTGTTGAATATCTGCACGTGTCCCGGACAGTTCATCGGCTTGATCGCGTAATCGCGATTCTCGCTCGCCGTGGTGAACATGTTCTCCTTGTAGTTCTCCCAGTGGCCGGACTTTTCCCACAGCGCGCGGTCCAGTATCTGCGGGCATTTCACTTCCCGGTAGCCATGGTCCTGGTAGATGCGCCGCATGTACTGCTCGACCTGCTGCCAGATCGTCCAGCCGTGCGGGTGCCAGAACACGAGTCCCGGCGCTTCGTCCTGCATGTGAAACAGATCAAGCTGCCTCGCGAGCCGCCGATGGTCGCGCTTGTCCGCTTCCTCCAGCATATGCAGATGCGCGTCCTGATCTTCCTTCTTCGTCCACGCGGTACCGTATATCCGCTGCAGCATTTCGTTTTTGGAGTCGCCGCGCCAGTACGCGCCCGCGAGCTTCATCAACTTGAACACCTTCAACTTGCCGGTGGACGGCACGTGCGGACCGCGGCAAAGATCGATGAAGTCGCCTTCGCGATACAGCGACACATCCTCGCCCGCCGGTATCGACGCGATGATTTCGGCCTTGTAATGTTCGCCGATAGACTTGAAAAACTCGACGGCCTTGTCGCGCGGCCACACTTCACGCGCAACCGGAAGGTCCCGCCTGGCGAGTTCGGTCATGCGTTGCTCGATCGCCGCAAGGTCCTCGGGTGTGAACGGCCGCTTGTAGGAAAAATCATAAAAAAAGCCATTTTCGATTACCGGCCCGATGGTGACTTGCGCGTCGGGAAACAACTCTTTCACCGCATAGGCGAGCAGATGCGCCGTCGAGTGCCGAATCAGGTCGAGGCCCTCGGGACTCTTGTCGGTGACGACGGCAAGATCGCTGTCCTCTTTGATCTCGAATGACGTGTCCACGAGCTTGCCGCCCACTTTGCCGGCAAGCGCGGCCTTGGCGAGTCCGGGGCCGATGGCGGCGGCGACCGCGGCAACCGTCACCGGATTATCGAATTGACGGACGGAACCGTCGGGGAGCTTTACGTTAACCATGTATGAATGTGTTTATCGGCATATGCGAAAAAAAGTGCGGGCTAGCCGCACTTTTTTCCAGACCACGAAAAAGCAGCACGACTAGCGTCGTAAAAACAACGCGCAAGTTCGCGGTGTCATAACGCTCTCTTTCCATGCCACGGTCACTGACTGCGCGTTGAACGGCACTTTG
>JAYWDM010000541.1:0-3517 GCA_043779885.1 Betaproteobacteria bacterium
GGGCACGGGCGAGTTCGTCCTGCAGCGCAGGACCCTCGATCAATAAAGGCTTAAGCGTGCCGCTGCCATGCGGCGAGACCAGCTTGGACACCAGCAACTCCTTCGAATGAGAGACCAGGATGTTGTTATTTTTCAGGGGCGAAGAGTAGCACGGGCGTTCCAGCGGGCGTATCCATATATTTTATTGGCGAATAAGATTTTTCTTCGCCCGGCTGGCGCCGCCAATACCACGGCAAAATGGATGCCGCGCCCACGGCTGGCGGTTCGCCTGACACCGCGCACTCGAGTCGAATAAACCCAAATTGGCAGCGCAGTCTGGCAGCGGCTCATCAGTCTCACGCGCACCCAGTCGTCGGCGACGTGCACTTGGGCGGGGAATTCTGTAAAGCCTTATTTACGCCCCGGAATAGCGTGTTATCATACGATTCGCCGCGCGCAAATTTATCTGGATTACACCAAATAAACAGATGGTTGATTGTCGGCTTCGGGAGGAGTCGCCGCCGTGCTTGTGCGCATGTCCATGGACGCTGTATGTGTAATCCACAGTTGCATGATTAAGCCTTGCGCCCCTGTAGCGGCCGTACACGCCGGAATTGCCGTCGCATTTCTCCGGCAGACTGCAATCGCCGTATTGTCTTTCGCGGGCGCATTAGCGCCTGCACAGGCCGCGTCGGTGTTTGGCGCCATCGATCCTTTCAGCACGGAAACCAGAGTATCGCCGGCACCGAATCAAAGATGGCAACCCGGGGACGCGCTTCCACAGGTGCCGCCGCCTGCCTCCACGCAGTCGCTACCCGCGGAATTAAATAAGCCTCTTTCACTCGCCGAACTCACCGAAATCGCGCTGAGCCTCAACGCCAGAACGCGCCAGGCCTGGATGCAGGCGCGCGTCGAGGCGGCGCAATCCGGGGTCGACCATGCCGGCGATTTTCCCCAGATTACGGGTCTTATCACCGATCGCATCCAGCGCACGGTATCGGGGACTTCAGGTTTGCAGGGCGGTGGGACCATAGATCAAAGCGGCAATTCGGTCGCGCTCGCGGCAGGCGGGAGACCTTTCTCGGTCTTCACGGTATACGGGCCGAGCGTAAGCCTGACTTACGTGCTGTACGATTTCGGCAAACGGGCAGCCGACAAGGAGGCCACCGGATACCGGCTGCTCGCCGCGAATCTGACCCAGAATCGCACGCTGCAGGACGTCGCGTTCCAGGTTGAACAGGCCTATTACCGCGTGCTCGGTTTCGAGCAGTTGGTGCGCGCCACGCGCGAATCGCTCAAGAATTTCCAGACCGCCCTCGATGCGGCGCAGAGGCGGCGGGATTCCGGTCTGGCCACGGTCGCCGACGTTTATCGGTCGGAGACACAGGTCGGCCAGTCGCAGCTGGTGCTCAGCCGCAATGAAGGGGAACTGTCAAAAGCGCGCGGATTGCTCGCTGCGACCGTCGGCTTGCCGGTCAATTTTCCTTTGCAGCTGCAACCGATGAACGCGCAGCCGGCGGTGACCGAAATTACCCAATCGATGGACGCCATGCTGACCGAAGCAAAGGCCAACCGGCCGGATCTCGTGGCGGCCGAAGCGCGCGCGCGTGCTGCGCGCGCGACCGCACGCGCCGAATCAAGGGCGGGATTGCCAACCCTGCAGTTTTTTTCGCAGTATGCGCGACAGAACTACACGAACGCGCTGGCCTCGCAGGATGCTTATGCCGCCGGGCTCAACCTGAGCATACCGATATTCAATGGGTTCGGTGACACGTACCGGGCGCGACGGCGCGAGGAAGAGGCAAAGATCGCCGAAACCGTGCGCGACCAGATTTACACACAAACCGAGCAGGACGTGTGGCAGGCGTATTTTGATCTGCAAACCGCGGCAACCAGCATTTCAAGCTCGGCCAATCTCGTCAAGAGCGCAGGTCAGTCGGCGGATGCCGCAGTGGCGCGCTACAAAGGCGGTGTGGGCAGCCTGCTCGATCTGATTACCGCGCAACTGGACGACACTAACGCCAAAGTGCAGGAGATCCAGTCGCAACTCGATTGGTATCAGGCGCTGGCGCGGTTGAATTTTTCGCTCGGCGCCACCGACGGGAAAATGGTCGGGAGCAAGCGGCAGTGAGTTCGTGTTTGAGCGGGCGCATGACGGGATGTCAGTGCGGATGATGCCAATGAATGACGTACCGGGTGCACCGGCTTTTTTCGAGATGAGTCCATGAAGCCTTTCTGGAAAGTATTGTTGATTGTCTGTGTCGTCGCCGGCGGCGGCGGTGGTTACTATTGGTGGAAAACGCAGGCGGGTGCGAAAACGACCGCAACGGCGTCCGGCAAAGCGGCCAAAGGAGAAGGCAAGGGGGAAGGCAAAGGGGCAGGCAGGCGCGGCGGCGGCGGTCCGGTTTCGGTACGCACCGTAATGGTGACCACGCAGGCGATGCCGGTTGTCATCGATACCGTCGGCACCGTGGAATCCGAACATAGCGTCGCCGTGCGCCCGCAGGTGAGCGGCGCACTGACCGCGGTACTGTTCAAGGAAGGCGACCGCGTGAAGGAGGGACAGCCGTTGTTCAGCGTGGACCCGCGTCCGATGCAGGCGTCGGTCGATCAGGCGCGCGCAGCACTCTCCCGCGACCAGGCGCAGCTTGCGCAGGCGAAGGAGCAGGAAGCGCGGCTGCGGCCGCTGATGGAAAAAGAATACATCACGCGCAACGATTACGACGTCGCGGCCACGCAGGTAAAGTCGCTCGAGGCGATCGTTTCCTCCAGCGGCGCCGTGCTCGCGCAGACTCAACTGCAACTGTCCTACGCGCATATCAAGGCGCCCATCTCGGGGCGCACGGGCAGTCTCAGCGTCGACGCCGGAAACCTGGTCACCGCGGGCACCGCCGGCGCGCCGCTGGTCGTCATCAACAGCACGCAACCGATTACCGTTGCATTGAGCGTGCCCCAGCGCTTCCTCGAAGACGTGCGGCGCTACTGGAACACGCCCGACCTCAAGGTGCAGATCAGCGTTAATCCCGGCGCACCGCCGATCGCCGAAGGCGCGCTGGTGTTCATCGACAATACGGTCAATCCGACCACCGGGACCGTACTGCTTAAAGCGCGTGTCAAAAACGAGAAAGAGCAGTTGTGGCCCGGTCAGTTCGTCGCGACGCGCATTATCCTCACGGTGCAGAAAGACGCCCTGGTGCTGCCCGAAAGCGCGGTGCAGCCCGGCCAGGATCGTCCGTTCGTGTTTGTCGTGCGCGACGGCAAGGCCGCCATGCAGGAGGTCAAGATTTCCCGTCAGATCGGCGATCGCGTGGTCATTGAAAAAGGCGTTACCGCCGACGAGCAGGTCGTTGTCGACGTTCCGCTGGCGCTGACGGCCGGCTCCCAGGTGCAGGTGCGCGCGCCGGGCGACGGCAAAGCAGGGGCGGGAGGCGAAGGCAAGGACGGCAAGGGCAGGGGCAAGGATAATCAGGAGCCGGACAGCGCCAAACCGGAAGGCAAAGCAGGCGCTGCACCCGCAAAATAAACCGCACGCAGTGAG
>JAYWDM010000542.1:0-9906 GCA_043779885.1 Betaproteobacteria bacterium
CTGTGCGTCCGTGGGACGCACAGGCGCCGGCATTGCTTCAGCCGGCGCAGAAACCCGCGGGGCATCCACGCCGGCGGACGGCGGGTTCGGGCCGTCGGATTCGGCGCGCGGCTTGGTCTTCAGTTCCGGAATGTTTTCCTCGTCTTTTTCCGGTGGCGGATTGCCGTCGTAGACGAGATTGCGGCGGCGCTGCAGATAAGCGTCGCGCTGGAATTCGTACGGGTCGAGCGCGGCCTCGTCCAGGATCTTGGTCGAATCGAGCAGGTTGGCGCGCAGATTAATGACGTAAAGACCCCATACCGAATTGCGCGTCCGGATATGATTGCGCCAGATCAGCTGGATGGGGTCGAGCTTGAAGTCGACCACGGAACCCACGCCGTCGCGGAACGAGCTGGGGCCGAAAAAGGGCAACTGCAGATACGGTCCGGAGTTCAGGCCCCAGCGTCCGAGCGTCTGTCCGAAGTCTTCCTTGTGTTTTTCCAGTCCGACTTCCGTGGCGACGTCGATAAAGCCGGCAAGGCCCACCGTCGTGTTGACGGCTATGCGGCCGACGTCGGACACCGCGTCGCCGACTTTGCCCTGCAGGAGATTGTTCAGCGCGGTGAGGACGTCGTAGAGGTTGTTGAAGAAGTTTGTGACACCGGTGCGCACGAATTGCGGCAGCACGGTTTTATAGACAGTGGCGACGGGCTTGAGAACAACCTTGTCGAGGCCGTCATTGATCTTGTACATCGCGCGGTTTACCGGCTCGAGCGGGTCGCGCGGATTATGCGTGCTGGCGCAGCCGCCGAGCAAGGCCAGCGCGAGCAGGCCCAGCATGAGGGTGGTGCGAAGCCGGGCGTCAGGAGAAGTCATAGTCGTGGTTCCGCAGTTTGGTCGGGTTGCGCCAAGTTTCGGCCATTATAACCATCATTTCGGGCAAAACCAATGTCATATAACGGCATCATTTCGGGGCACTTGAGACGCGCCATGCTCCGCTATGAGGCGGTGAAATCATGTGCGCCTGAACGCCCCTGGGCAGGCCGTGTCAACCGCCGGAGGCACATGATGGTAGCGAGATCCCGAAATGGGGCAAGGTGGTCGAGCAGGCCAACGTCAGTCTTCACTATTGAAAATTGCGTAAGTGACTGCCAAGTACTACGTGCAGAATATCCCCCTCTCCCTCGGGGAGAACGGCAAACCGCCGTGGCGACCGCAGCCAGTCAGTTCGGCGCCTGCCCTTCACCGGGGGGCTTGAATTCGCCTTCCCGCGCGCGGGCGGCGTCGACTTTCTGACGGATTTCGTCGAGCGTCGCCTGCGTCTCGGTCAGTAGCGGCCCGCCGAGATCAACCGCGTGTTCCGCCGCGCGTAGCGCGTCGCTGAGCTTGCCGCGTTCGGCGAGCACGTTGGCGAGATTGTTGAATGCCGCCGCGGCGTCTGGATGATCGACGGACGCCCGCCTGAAAGCGGATTCCGCGGTGTCAAGGTCGCGCAACACGTAGGCCGTATTGCCGTGCCCCATTTCGCCGGCGAGACTTGCGGGCCAGCGGCGCAGCAGGGCCTGGTAGGCGACGTGCGCACTCCTGATCTGCCCGGTTTTCTCCAGGGCTATCACGGCCGCGGTGTAACGCGTCTCCGTCGCCGTCACCGGCACGCGGTCGGGCGGCACCGCGATCATGGCCCAATAGTTCTCGTGTTTCCAGATTTTCTCGAAGATCGTCAGCGGCGTGGGGCGCCGCCGCTGTATGCCCGACCGGCGTATCACCTCCTGCTTTTCCAGATCGTAGCCGACGACGACCGAGTAATGCCATACCGGCAACCAGCTGAACGGGCCATAATTCTCGAGTACGATCGCCGGCGATCCGGCAGCGACTTCGCGCAACATGTCGGCTACCTGCGGCGCGAGCTCGTAGGCGATGAGGCCCTTGCGGCGGGCGGCTGCCAGCATTTCCACCTGCAGGCTGCCTTTTCTCCCTGGCAGATAGACCTGGTCGACCAACTCTTCGGGAGACACCTTGACGCCCGCCGAATTGAGCACCATCGCCAGCGCCGCGGGGCCGCAGAAATAATCTTCCTGCGGATAAAACGGCACCTGCGTGAGTTCCGCGCGCAACGGCAAATCGGCCGGCCGCTGCTCCTTCAACGCGTAGGTCTGCGGCGCGATGAGCGAACAACCCGACAGCATCGCGCTCGAAAAAAGAAAGCCCGCCAATAAGCGGGCTCCCAAGCCGTGCATGGTACGGCGATTATTTATAGACGTACCAGATAATCAACCCGATGACGATGACACCGGCAGCCCACCACCAGCCATTCGAGCCGGCGCCAGCGGGCAGCGAGTCGATCTTGCCCGCGATGCGGTTGATTTCTTCCTGCGTCATCGCGTTGACGCGGTCCTGCGCGTTCGCTGTCGTGAGGCCAAGCGCTTCGAACTGCTTGACGACATCGCCGCGGCTCATGAAGTCACTGACCTTGTCGCGATTTGCCTGGTCAGCGGCGCTCGCGATCGCCTGATCGGTGCCTATCATGCCGGCGTTGGCCGTGAACGGCATCAGCACCATGCATGCGATCAGCAACTTGCATATAAGTCTGGAAAAAAGTTTCATAAATAACCCCCTGTTATGGATTGAAAAAGGCTTGCGACCGAAAGCGCCGGCACCGCTAACACTTGACGCCCACTATCCTTATATATCCAGCGAAACACCAACGTCAAGAGCCGTTGCGCGATCCGCCCGCCACACGGCGTATTTTAATTGTTTTTGTTGGATTTTTGCCACGCCGCTTGCCTCACTGCATGCGCGCGGCGGCGACGGCAAATCGGCGCCGCGGGCGGGGGGGGCGGTCCGGGTGCTATAATTTGCCGCGGATTTCCGTGCTCCGTGCCGCATTAACGATTCGTAAGGACCCTATCCCATGCTGACCAAAGTGAAGCCCGCACTGCAACTGAAAGACATGACGCTCTTCCGCCAGCAATGCTACATCGACGGCCTGTGGGTCGACGCCGACGATCAAAGCACGCTTGCAGTCACCAACCCGGCGGACGGCCTGCAGATCGGCACCGTGCCGAAAATGGGCGCGGCGGAAACCCGGCGCGCCATCGATGCCGCGAATGCCGCGTTGCCCGCGTGGCGTGCAAAGCTCGCCAAAGAGCGCTCGGTAATACTGCGCAAGTGGTTCGACCTTATCCTCGCCAACCAGGACGACCTGGCGGTGCTGATGACGGTCGAACAGGGCAAGCCGCTCGTCGAATCAAAAGGCGAAATCGTTTACGGAGCGTCGTTTATCGAATGGTTCGCGGAAGAAGGCAAACGCATATACGGCGACACGATTCCGCAGCATCAGGCCGACAAGCGCATCGTCGTCATCAAGCAGCCGATCGGCGTGTGCGCCGCAATCACGCCATGGAATTTCCCGAATGCGATGATCACGCGCAAGGCCGGGCCGGCACTGGCCGCCGGCTGCACGATGATCATCAAGCCGGCAAGCTACACGCCGTACTCCGCGCTTGCACTGTGCGAACTGGCGGAGCGCGCGGGCATCCCCAAAGGCGTGATCAATGTCGTCACGGGTTCAGCTGGCCCGATCGGCGCGGAACTCACCTCTAACCCGATCGTCCGCAAGTTCACGTTCACCGGCTCGACCGAGATCGGCAAGCAGTTGATGGCGCAGTGCGCAAGCACCGTGAAGAAAGTATCGCTCGAACTTGGCGGCAATGCGCCGTTCATCGTGTTCGACGACGCGGACATTGACGCCGCGATCGAAGGCGCCATGGCGTCCAAGTTCCGCAATACGGGCCAGACCTGCGTCTGCGCGAACCGGCTCTTCGTGCAGGAAGGCGTATACGATCAATTCGCGCAGAAGCTCGCCGCCAAGGTCGCCGCCATGAAAATCGGCGGTGGACTGGAGGCCGACGTTGCGCAGGGCCCGCTGATCGACATGAAGGCGGTGGAAAAGGTCGAAGAGCATATCGCTGACGCGGTCGCCAAGGGCGCACGCGTGCTGACCGGCGGCAAGCGTTCGGCAAAGGGCGGCACGTTTTTCGAGCCGACCGTGCTGACCGGCGTCAAAACCGACATGAAAGTGACCCACGAGGAAACGTTCGGGCCGGTCGCGCCGCTGTTTCGCTTCAAGACCGAGCAGGAACTGATCAAGCTTGCCAACGATACCGAATACGGCCTGGCTTCGTATTTCTACAGCCGCGATATCGGCCGCATCTGGCGTGTCGCCGAGGCGCTCGAGTACGGCATGGTCGGCATCAACGTGGGCATCATATCCAACGAGGTCGCGCCGTTCGGCGGCGTCAAGGAGTCGGGGATTGGCCGCGAGGGCTCGAAATACGGTCTCGAAGAGTTTCTTGAAGTGAAGTACCTGTGCATCGGCGGCATCGACAAGTAGTTCAAATGTTCTGAGGGTTGCTATGCCACCGCGACTGCAGCCACGGTGGCATTTCCATTCATGGCCAGACAACTTTCCCGCCGCCGCGTCGCTTTCGAGATTCTGGGTCTCGACCATGTCGTGCTGCGCGTGACCGATATGCCGCGCATGACCCGGTTTTACTGCGACGTGCTCGGGTGCAGCGTCGAGCGCGAGCGGCGCGATCTCGGTATGCTGCAGTTGCGTGCCGGCATTTCGTTGATCGACCTGATCGCGGTGGACGGTGAACTCGGGCGCGGGGGCGGTGCCGCGCCGGGCAAAACCCGCCGTAACATGGACCACCTGTGCCTGCGCATCGAGCCGTTCGACGCGAATGCGCTCGTCGCGCATCTCGTGTCCAACGGTCTGGCCGTCGGCGAAATCAAGTCGCGTTTCGGCGCTGACGGCCACGGGCCGTCGCTCTACGTGAGTGATCCGGAAGGCAACGGGATCGAATTAAAGGGGCCGCCGACGCGTGCCGGCAGGGTCTAGCCGGGATTGCAGTCGCGGCTTTTGCCGCGGAGTTTACCCGGTGCATTCGCCGATGCGGCGAACTCGCGCGGGCAGGTCGCCGTTGCGCGCATCAATCCGCCCGCGCGCCGGAATCCTTGACGACTTTGGCCCACTTCATCATTTCCGATTTGATGTAGGCACCGAATTTTTCGGGCGTGCCTGGCGCCGGGTCGAGGCCCTGATTGAAGAGGAAATTCTTGACGTCGGGCATCATCAGCACCTTGGTGACTTCCGCATTCAGCCGCATGACGATTGCGCGCGGCGTATTCGCGGGCGCGAGCAGGCCGTACCAGTTGTTGGCGTCGAAACCCGGCAGGCCCGATTCGGCGATGGTGGGTATGGCGGGCATCAATCCGGAGCGCTTGATCGTGGTCACCGCGATGCCTTTGATCTTGCCGGCCTTGATCTGCGGCACAGCGCTCGCCGCGGTCGCATACACCAGTTGCACCTGTCCGCCGACCAGTTCGATCATTGCCGGCCCGCCGCCTTTGTAAGGAACATGTGTCATTTTTGTGCCGGCCATGGTGTCGAACAATTCACCGGCGAGGTGTCCGGTGCCGCCCACGCCCGATGACCCGTAGTTAAGCGACTTTGTTTTGGCGAGCGCGATGAGTTCTTTGACCGTGCCTGCCGGCACCGATGGATGCAGCGACAGTATGTTGGTCGAGTCCACCGCCTGGATAATAGGCGCGAAATCCTTGACCGAATCAAACGGCAGCTTGGTGCGGTAGAGACTCGGATTAATGGCAAGCGCTGCGATGGTGCCCAACAACAGCGTATAGCCGTCCGGCGTCGCCTTGGCGACCAGTTCGGTGGCTATATTGCCCGCGGCGCCGGCGCGGTTGTCGATGATCACCTGCTGGCCCAGCAGTTCGCCCAGTTTGGCCGAGATCGCACGCGCGGTGGTGTCGGTGCCGCCGCCGGGCGCGAAGCCCACGATCATGCGGACGGGCTTGGTCGGGTAGTCGGCGGCGTGCGCGCCACTATGCAGCGTGGCGAGCGCGAGCGGAATAGCGATCAGGCCGGGGGTGGCGAACTTCATGTGATGTTCCTCTCGTGGCAGTTTCGACTATTATACCGGTCGCGTCGCGCCCAGCGGCCCGCGCGAACGATCATGACAAGGAGTGTGGCGATGAATCGTGCATTGAAGATAGGCATACTCGAAGGTGACGACATCGGACTGGAAGTCGTGCCGGAAACCATCAAGGTAATGAAGGCGGCGGCGGATAAGACCGGCCTCGCCATCGAATGGTTCCCGATGCCGATCGGCAAGACTGCATTCGATCGGCTGGGTTATACGCTGCCGCCGGGCACGCTCGACAAACTTTTCACTCTCGACGGCTGGGTGCTGGGTCCGATCGGGCATCAGGCCTATCCGAAAAATAATCCGAACGCGATCAATCCGCATCCGATATTGCGCAAGAATTACGATCTCTTCGCGAACATCCGCCCGTCGAAGTCGCTGCCGGGACTGCCGGCGCTGTATCCCGATGTCGATCTGATTATTGTGCGCGAGAATAACGAAGGTTTTCCGCCGGACCGCAATGTTTATGAAGGGTCGGGGGAATTCAGGCCGTCGCCCGACATGACGATTTCGGTGCGGGTGATCACGCGCCAGGCGTCGAGCAAGGTCGCGCGCGCCTCGTTCGAACTCGCGCGCACGCGTCCACGCAAAAAGGTGACGGCAGTGCACAAGAACACGGTGTTCAAGCTCGGCTGCGGCATGTTCGCCGAGGAATGCCGCAAGATCGCGCAGCAATTCCCTGACGTCGACTACGACGAAGTACTGGTGGATACGTTTGCCACGCGTCTGGTCATGAAACCGCAGCAGTTCGACGTGATCGTCACGACCAACACCTTTGGCGACATTCTGTCCGACGCGGCTGCCGGCCTGGTCGGTGGCCTGGGACTGGCGCCGGGCCTGTCGGCGGGGCCGGAACGCGCGATGGCGCAGGCGACGCATGGCTCAGCGCCCGACATCGCCGGGAAGAACATTGCGAATCCCTACGCGATGATCGTGTCGGGTCAAATGCTGATGGAATGGCTCGGCCGCAAACACGCCGAGCCCAAGGCGGTGGAAGCCGCGCGATTGATGGATCAGGCGGTCGAGCGCGTGATTCGCGAGCGTAAAGCACTGACCGGGGATCTCGGCGGCAAAGCGTCGACCAGCGCGATGGGGGATGCAATAGCGGCCGCGGTGTAACAGTCACTTCAAGTGAAGGAGTGAAGGAGTGAAGAATTCCCTCTCCCCGTTGCCCGGGAGAGGGTTAGGGTGAGGGGATTCACACATTCACTCCTTCACCCTTTAACACGATTAGTGCATCTTCGCCGCCGCCATTTTCGTAGCGATGCGCAGCGCCTGTTCGAGCGCGCCGGTGTCGGCCTTGCCCTGACCGACGATGTCGAACGCGGTACCGTGCGCGGGCGTCGTGAATACCGTCTTGAGTCCCGCCGTTACGGTCACGCCTTTGTTGAAGCCGAGGAGCTTGGTCGCGATCTGGCCCTGGTCGTGATACATCATCACGACGCCGTCGTATTCTCCTTTGCGCGCCTTCAGAAAAATCACATCCGAAGAAACCGGGCCGACGCAGTTGATGCCTGTGGCATGCAGCGCTTCGACGGTGGGGCGGATGATGCGGATTTCCTCGTCGCCGAACAGGCCGTTCTCGCCACAATGCGGGTTTAGCGCGGCGACGGCAATGCGCGGCGCAGCCAAGCCCGTCGCGCGCAGCGTGGCGTCGGCGAGTTTGATCGCCGACGTGATGCGCTCGGGCGTGATCATGTTGATCGCTTCGCGCAGCGCCACGTGCGAGGTGACGCGAAAAGTTGCGAATTCCTTGATCACGTTCATCTCGCCGAAAAAGCCCGCGTGGTGCGTCAGCGCGGCGAACATCTGGTGCTCGTCGTGATATTTCCAGCCGCCTTTATGCAGGGCGCCTTTGTTGAGCGGGGCGAAGCTGATGCCGTCGAGCTTGCCGGCGAGCGCGAGATCGATCATGTATTTCAGCGTTTCGCCGGTGAGCCGGCCGGACTCGGGCGACATTTCGCCGCGCCTGAAGGCTGCCGGGTCGATGTTGGCGAGATCGACGACGGGAGTTTTGCCGGAAGTCCAGTCTATTGCGTCGGCATTTGCGTAACGCTGCCAATCGAGACTGACGCGGGCATCCTTGATGCCCAGTTCGAGTACTCGCGCGTCGCCGATGACGGCGATACGGGCGACGGTCTTCAGCGCGCCGGATGCGAGCAGCTTCGCGCTGATTTCGGGGCCGATGCCGGTCACGTCACCGAGCATGAGGCCGATACGGGGCAGGGTATTCATGACGCCTCTGATTCTTTAAGAGCATTCATCGCGAGAGTCCTTGGTGATTTGAGATGTCATGGCACGTGGCCCGGATGAATGAAATAAAATCCGGGGATCGGTTAGCGCTGGCGAGTATTCCCGGAATGCGCTGCGCTCCTTCCGGGCTACATTCTAAAAGCATCCAATGCGAAGCACGTGCGGTTCAGGAGCTTTTTCTTGTTGCGGAACGCGCACCGGATTGCAATAGCCGCGTCAGGTCGCGTATATTTTTTAGTTTCTGAAGACCGAACACCATGCCGATGATCTTTTCCGCGCTGGCTTTGGGCAAATTGCCACACGCCGCGCACTCGCGGAATTTGTTCGCCAGCTCATCATCGGTCATCGGATTGGCGGGGCTGCCTTTGCCGAAGTCGGCGCTGCCGCTGATTTTGCGGCCATCGGTGAGTTCGATCTCGATGATGGTAGTCATCTTTTCGTAGCCCGCAGCTTCCGCCCTGGGGTGCACGCCGTAATCGATTTTTCGGATCATCGCTTTCACATCGGCGCGATTGACGACTTCGTCGGTGAATTCCGCGAGCCCCGCCTTGCGCCGCAACAGCAGGATAGCCATGCAGAACTGCATGCTGAACTTGGCTTGCAGTTCGTTGGTCGGCTGGTTGTGGATCAGCGCGTTGACGTTCTGACGGTTCACGCCCACCGCGACCCGTTTGACCTGCGCCGGTTTGATGTCGTGCTTGATGATGAGGTCGAGCATCAAGCCCATGCCGGGGTGGGTGAGGGAGCCGCTCGGATGCGGCTTGATCGACACGCCGGGAAACGCGAACGACCACGGTTTGCCGAGCTTGCCGTCGATCGACGCCGCATCGTAGCCGCCGCCCGCCGCTTTGAAGAAGCCGCGGCCGGCTTCGAGGATGATGGGTGTTGCGGTGAAGCCGAGTAGCGCGAACTCAGCCGCCACCACGCCGCTCTCGCAGGCGCGGCCCGCGTGAAACGGTTTCATCATAGTGCCGAAATTTTCGCGCAGCCCGGCGGCCTGGCTTGCCGCGATACTCAGCGTGCGCCGCGTTTGTTCCACGTTGAAGCCGAGGAGTTGTGCCACACCTGCGCCGGCCGCGATGGTGCCTACTGTTGCGGTGCTGTGAAAGCCGTCCTGATAATGGCGCGGGTTCATCGCTTCGGAGAGTTTGGTTTCGACCTCGACCGCGATTTGATACGCGGTCAGCACGTCGCGTCCCGAACGCGCATCGCGTTCGCCGATCGCCAGTACCGGTGGTAGCGCGGGTGCGGTCGGATGCGTAAGCAGTCCGTAGACGCGGTCCTTGGCGACGGCCAGTTGCGTGTCGTCGTAGTCGTCCGCATGGATTGCAACGCCATTGGCGAATGCCGCGAAGCGTGCGGGGATTTTCATGTTGGAGCCGATGACTGTGCAGCCTTTGGCGGGACTGCAACCGAGCGATTTGAGGTGTTTGCGCACGATGTGGCCGGATTCGGCCACGCTGCCGGCGAGTGCCAGGCCGATGCCGTCGAGGATGGAACGTTTGCCGAGATGCATCACGTCGGCGGGAACGTCTTTGCCGCGCGTGCGGGTGATGAATTCGGCGACATAGGCGGTGAGCGATTTTTCTTTGGCGGCGGACATAAATGGGTTCTCTTCAAACAGGAACCGCGTTAATAGCATAAACCGCCGTGTATCGCCAACTTT
>JAYWDM010000543.1:0-3512 GCA_043779885.1 Betaproteobacteria bacterium
CGCCGCGCCAGATATTCGGCGGCGCGATTCGCATGAGCGGATCCGTCAATCGCGAGCAGAAATTTATAGGGAGTTGCGTCCGTCATCGCCTGGCCTTTCTATTTTCAGGATTGTCTGCACGCAATTTTACGCGACGGGCCGCGGCGGCCGTTGATTTGCGTCAAGCCGCCAGTACGCAAGATGCAATAAGCGCTCACCTCAGAGGACGCGGAGGAAGGACAAAAGGAAAAAGCATTCGAGGGTAAAGTCTTGGCATCGGCGCTCATTTTGGCACCGGCCTGCTTTGAACTCGCACATGTCTATCCTCAATTCTGGTTTTCCTCTGCGTCCTCCGCGTCCTCTGCGGTGAGTGTATGGGTTCCGCTACTGCGCTGTGTCGTCGTCCTGCAAAATCCGGTGGGCCGGCCCTTCGAGGTCGTCGAACTGCCCGCTGCCGAGCGACCACCAGAAGACCCAGCCGATGAGGAACACCAGCACAACCGACAACGGGATGAGGAGATAGAGAATTTCCATCAGGAAATTCAGGGGCGAGGGACGCCCACGGGATTCCGGGGATACCGGCTTCGCCATAACCGGCCTAAAAGGGTACTCCTAGCTAAAAGGGTACTCCGACGTGCTAAAAGGGTACTCCGACGTGCTGCGCACGTAGGGTATACGCACGTAGGGTATTCGCACGTAGGGTATTCGCACGGGTATTCGGCCATAAGGGGCGAGGGGTTAGGGTGGAAGGAATCTTCGATGCCTTTACTCGACCCTCGGCGCGGACCGCGATCCGCGCCGCCACGCACGCGCAACGCGTTGAGCACGACGATCAATGAACTGGCCCCCATGCCGATGCCCGCCATCCACGGCGTGACCAGGCCGGCAGCGGCGAAGGACAGCGCGACGCCGTTGTAGGCCGTCGCCCAGATCAGGTTCTGCCGCACGATGCGCCGGGTTTTCGCGGCAATCCCGATTGCCTCGACCAGGCCCTGCAGACGTCCCGACAGCAGCACGATGTCCGCGTGCGCCTGGGTGAGCAGCGCGCCGCTGCCCATCGCTATCGACAACTGCGCCTGCGCGAGTACCGGCGCGTCGTTCACGCCGTCGCCCACCATCGCGACCACTGCGCCCTGCTGCTGCATGGCCACCATGCGCGCCTGCTTGTCCTGAGGCAGCAATCCGGCCTCGTAAGCATCGACGCCGAGCTGGCGGGCCACGGTACCAACTGCGGCAGCGGCATCTCCGCTCCAGATCAGCACGCGTTTTCCATCGGCTTGCAGCCGTTGCACGACGGACTTCGCCTCCGGCCGCAACGGGTCCGTGAGGTCGAAGCACGCGAGCCATCGATCGTCGCAGCCCAGCCAGACGCGCGTGGCGCCCGCGCGGTCGGGCTCGGCGCAGTGCAACGCTCCGGCGATCTCGGTAACGAATGGCATCGAACCCAGGCGATGGCGCAGGCCATCGACGCTGGCTTCGATGCCCGAGCCGGGAACATTGCAAATCGCAGAGGCCACTGCCGCGCTCGCACCCGTTGCCGCCCCCGCAAGGGCGGTCGCGATGGGATGCTCCGAGTCGCGCTCCAGCGCCGCCGCAATTGCAAGCGCCCTGTCCGATTCCACGCCTTGCTGAGGCATTGCGGCGACAAGACTGAAGCGGCCTTCGGTCAATGTGCCGGTCTTGTCGAACACCACATGGGTCACGCCGGCCAGCGCCTCGATCGCATGCGCGCGCACGATCACCACACCGCGTCGCGAAAGGCGCCCCACCGCCACGATCATGACCGTCGGCGTGGCAAGCGACAGCGCGCACGGACAACTCACCACCAGCACTGTCACCGCGACCCATAGTGCGCGGGAGGCGTCGAGCCAGAGCCAGAGCAATGCGGCTGCGATGGCGAAGATCAGCACCCCGACCACGAAGCGGCTCGCCACGCGTTCGGCGAGTTCTGCGATCCTGGGCCGCAGCATGCTGGCGCGCTCCGCCAAACGGCGCACACCGGAAACGCACGTATCCTCGCCCACATGCGTGATGCGCACAACCACCGGACTCAGACGGTTGAACGATCCGGCACTGATGCTTTCGCCGCTGCGCTTGCGCACCGGGGCGCTCTCGCCGGTGAGCAATGACTCGTCGCATTCCGTGTCGCCCTCGACAACGTTGCCATCACCGGGAAAATTCTCCCCAGCGCGCACCAGCACCAGATCGCCGGCGCGCAGCGATATCGCGGGAACGTCGTCGGTCTGCCTGCCGTGCGCAAAATCGCGCAGGCGATGTGCCGCGAGCGGCAGCGCCTTGTCGAGGTATTCGAGATTCGCGGCTGCCTTCTGGCGCGCCCGCATTTCGAGCCAACGCGCGCACAGCAGGAAGAAGACGAACATGGAGATGGCGTCGTAATACACTTCCGCGCCGCCCGTGAACGTGGCAAGCACGCTGGCGCCGAAGGCAACGCCGATGCCGAGGGCGACGGGGACGTCCATTCCGGGTCGGCGTCGCCGCAGATCGCGCCAGGCGCCACGAAAAAACGGCGCTGCGGAGAAAAACACCACCGGAACCGTCAGCACCAGACTGGCCAGCCGCATCAGCAGCCCAACGTCCGCGCCCATGCTGCCCTCGTCCGCGAGATAGGCAGGCAAGGCATACATCATCACTTGCATCATGCCGAAACCGGCAACGAAGAGTTGCCACAAGGCGGCGCGCGTTTCGCGACGCCGCGCTTGCTCCGCGTTGGCCGAAGTCGCCGGCCAGGCGCGATAACCGATCGATTCGACCTGCGCGAGGATGACGGACAAATGGATGAGCGAATCGTCCCAGCGCACGTGCGCGCGGCGCGTCGCGTAGTTGATTTCGGCGGACAGCACGCCGGGCAGCCCCCCCAGGTGGCGCTCGTTGAGCCACACGCAGGCCGCACAGGTGATCCCTTCGAGGATCAACGTCGTCTCGCGCTCGTGGTGCCCATGCGAGCGCACAAAACCGGCCTGCACTTCCGGCTGGTCGTAAATCCGCAAATCGGCCTGGCTTCCCGGCTGCGTCGCGCTCGCGGCATAGGCCGTGCGCGAACGGTAGTACGCCGACAGCCCCCCCTGCGCGATCGCTTCGGCCACCGCCCTGCATCCGGGGCAGCACACCATGCGCCGCTGCCCATCGACCATCGCGAACCAGGAACGCCCCGCGGCGACCGGCAATCCGCAATGAAAACACGCCGTTTCGGTTCTTGCGATATTCACGATATTCACGGCAGTTGTGGGCAAAGCCCGGAATCCCGCGATGCGGGGTACGTCGTCACGATTATGGCAAAGCCGGTTATGGTCGAAGACCGGTATCCCTTGGAACCCTCGCGCGTCACGACCGTCACGGCCCTTTACGGCCTTTTCATCAGCGCACCACCAGTACCGGTATGCGCGAGCGCGTGAGGACGTGATTGGTCTCGCTTCCCAGCAACAGGCGCGAAATGCCGCGGCGACCATGCGAAGCCATGACGATCAGTTCGCATTTCTCTTTCTTCGCAACCCTGACGATCGAATCGGCGGGAG
>JAYWDM010000544.1:0-3512 GCA_043779885.1 Betaproteobacteria bacterium
TCAACTGAAACGGCACCGTCCCAGTCAGTCGGATAGACTCCGTATTCAACGTAGGCATACGGCGGAAGGCGCTACGCTTTTCCGCCCTACTGGAATGAAAATGTGTAGATACCTATGCCCCGAGGGCGAGGGAAGAAAAGCCCATCTCCCATGGGGAGAGCGAAGCGAGGGGCCAGGGGATGAGGGCGCGGTGTCGCCAATTACGTAATACTCAATAGTGAAGCGCTTCAATCCGTGTGACACATGTTCGGCGTCGCCGTGCGGGCGAAACTCCTCCCCTTGAACGGGAGGGAATTTCGCATTACTTACCCGTCGCGGTCGCCTTGCGTATGATCAACGGGTTGGCAGCGGAGGTTGGCGGCGGCGTGGGGGCACCAGTCGTGAGCGTCTGTCTGGGCGGATAGGCGTGGCGCGGCGTGCCTTCATCCTTCACGACGCAATTGCCGGTGGACGAGTCCGTAGTGCGGTCCATGCAGGCCGGATTGCTGTCATACGGCGCTTTGCGGTCGGTTGCGTCGGCGGCAATCGCCGTTGCGCTTAGCGTAAGCGCCGTCAAAACCATCCAATAAGGTATTTGCATAAAACCTCCTCTCTATTCGACAGTGGCGCCGGCGGGCGGTTCCGCTCGCGTTGAGCATAGAGCACTATACCTCAACGACTCATCGCCATTGACGTTTACAAAGTCCGCGCGCTAATCTCGCCTCCCAGCGACCGCTTCCGGAGATTCCGCATGCCAATTCACGGCAAAATCCACAGCAACGGCAAATCGCTGCAATTGCCGCGGTAAACCGTGACGCGACTGCTCGCAGCGTTGTTGTCGTGCGCTTTCATCTCAAGCGTCCACGCGGCGTATCCCGAGCGGCCGGTGGAACTGATCCTGCCGTTTCCGGCGACCGGCTCGACGGACATCGCGGGCATTCCGCGCATCAGCAAGCTCGTGCGCATCATGCAGAATATGTCGGCGCCGTCGCTGACCGACAATATGGTGCAGCAGGTGCAGCAGAGTCTGGCGGGAGCACTCGGGCAGCCGGTCAATACCCTGCGGCGGGTGCGCGGAAAAACCAACGCCGGCACGCGCTACGTGGCGCAGTCCGCCGCGGACGGTTACACCCTGTTGTTCGCCGATAATCCCACGATCACGGTCTTTCCGGTCGTGAACCCGCTGCCGTCGATCGATACGCGGCGGGATCTCGTGCCGGTCGCGATGTTTGCGCGCATGCCGATTGCGCTGATCACGGTGACGGAGCGCCCGCACGAAAGCCTGCGCGATGTGATCGAGCGCGCGCAGCGCCTGCCCGGCAGTATCAATTATGCGTCCGCCGGAGACAGTTCGACCTCGCACCTGACGGGTGAATTATTCCGTGCAATGAGCGGTGCGCAGATCGTGCATGTCAATTACAACGGCAGTCTGCCGGCATTGAACGCGGTGCTGACGGGGCAGGTGGAACTCGGGTTCGTGCCGCTGCCGGCGGTATTGCCGCACTTGGGCGGCGGCAAGATCAGGATAATCGCCATGGCTTCCAGCGAGCGTCACCCGGCGGTGCGCGACGTGCCGACCATCGCGGAATCCGGGGTGCCCGGTTTCGACGCCAGCGGCTGGTTCGGAATATTCGTGCGCGCAGGCACGCCGGGCGCGATCGTATCGTTGCTCAATTACGATATCAATCGCGCCCTGTCCGAAGATCTGCTGCAGCAAACACTGATCGCACAGGGACTGCTGCCGGCGCCGGGTTCGAGCGAAGACTTTCGCACGCAGGTCGAGCGCGACCGTGCGCGCTGGGCGAAAGTTCTGGCGACCATCGCCTTCAAGCGCTGATCAGCTTCGGCGCTTGCGCGTCGTCACGGTGGTGGCGAGCGTGCCTATGCCTTCGATTTCGCATTCGATGCGGTCGCCGTTTTGCAAATACCACGTGCCCGGCCCCTTGTAGCCCATGCCGGTGCCGGCGGGAGTTCCGCTTGAAATGAGATCGCCCGGCTCGAATCCCGCATGCGAATACCAGGCGATTTGCGCGGGAATATCGTAAATCTGGTTTTTGGTCGTTGAATCCTGGCGTATTTCACCGTTGACGCGGGTAACGATGCGCAGGTTGTGCGGATCCGGAATCTCATCCCGGGTGACAATCCACGGCCCCAGCGGCGCCGCGCCGGGAAAATTCTTGCCGATGCAGATATTGCCCTCCTTGCGCTCGGCGAACTGCACCTCGCGGCACGATAGATCGTTCATGATCGTGTAACCGAACACGCAGTCGTAGGCCTGTTCGCGCGGCACTTCGCAGCACTCGCGTCCGATCACGATGGCGAGTTCGTTCTCGTAATCGAAAGTCTCGGTCCAGCCCGGTCTGCGCACCGTTGCCCCGTGCGGCACGACGCAGCTCGTCAGTTTCACGAAACCGGCGACCCGGCTGTAGACCTGTCCCGCGCCTTCGGCCGCGTGGTCCGCGTAATTCTTGCCGACGGCCATTATTTTGCCCGGCCGCAGCGGAGCTTCCAGGGTTACGGCATCAAGCGCGAACACGTGCTGCGGAGACTCGCCGCGCCCGAGCGCGGCCTCTGTAGCGGTGACGACCGCTCGAACCTCCGCCAGCGCGCCGTCTCCCTGCTGTATGCATTCGAGGAGGGTCGCGGGCAACTTGCGACCAGGGAATGCCGTGATATCGAGCACCCGGTTGTCGGCGAGCAGCACGCCAAAATGTCCGGAGCGGGCACGGGCAGGGCGGAACGTCAGCAGTTTCATTTTTTTCTCCTCCTTGGTGTTCAATGGGGTTCTTCGGACGGCCGCACGCGGCGAAACATCGCGAGCAGAATGAGATCATAGACGATTTTAAGTCCACCGCAGATCACGCGCGGCCGGCCGAACGGGGAGAGTGTCATCAGCAATCCCGCGCGCATCGGGCTCAGCGCGGCGATGAGGCTGCGCGGCACGCGCGGGGCCCGATGTATGTTTGCGGCACCGTGGCGTTGTTGGTAGTATCGGCGACGACCGCCACGGAGGGGAAAATGATCGACGTTTACAGCTGGCCGACACCGAATGGCCACAAAGTGCACATCATGCTCGAGGAATGCGGCCTGAAGTATCGCGTGCACGGGGTGAACATACGCACCGGTGAACAGTTCGCGCCAGGGTTTCTGAAGATCAGTCCGAATAATCGCATTCCGGCCATCGTCGATAGCGACGGACCGAGCGGCAAGCCGCTGTCGCTGTTCGAAACCGGCGCGATCCTGCTCTACCTTGCCGGCAAGACGGGAAAATTCCTGCCGCTGGATTTGCACGAGCGCTACGCGGCGCTGCAATGGCTGATGTGGCAAATGGGGGGTGTCGGTCCGATGTTCGGACAGGCCAATCACTTCCGTGCGTATGCAGTCGACAAAATCACGTACGCAATCGAGCGTTATACCAATGAAGCGAACCGGCTAACCGCCGTGCTTGACCGGCGCCTTGGGGAGGCGCCGTATCTGGCCGGGAACGACTATTCGATCGCCGACATGGCTGTGTTCCCATGGATGCGCAATGC
>JAYWDM010000545.1:0-3508 GCA_043779885.1 Betaproteobacteria bacterium
CCCATGCGCGGCGTGATGCTGCGCGACAGGAATTCCCCCGTTCCGCCGGGCGCGAAAGGCACGACCATGCGGATGGGTTTGGCCGGGTAGTTCTGCGCGGACGCGTGCATGGCGGGCAGCGCGGCAACAAGCAACCATAAAACGACCGCAGACCGGATGCGCATGTGTATCCCTCCTCGTCGGTTCGATGACGGGCTTTGCACGAGCCCCGCTCACGCACAGCTTACACCGCTTTACCGTGCCCTATTCCCTGCGGGCGTGATCGCGCCGCGATCCGGTTACCGGTTTGGAGATTTCGGCAAACGGATGGACAATACCTGACCTTTAAAAACGGGAGGCGGCATGACTACTTGTTCTGCGAGACTCGCGTCAGGCGCCGCCCTATGCGCGCTCGGCCTGATCGCGGCGGGCGCGGCAATCGCGCAGAGTTATCCGGACCGGCCGATCCGCATCGTCGTGTCGTTCCCGCCCGGCGGCTCCACCGATTTTTCCGCGCGCATCCTCGCCCAGCGGCTGCCGGCGACGCTCGGCCAAAGCATCGTGGTCGACAATCGCGGCGGCGCGGGCGGCAATATCGGCAACGAGATCGTGGCCAAGTCCGCGCCCGACGGCTATACGCTGCTCGTCACGGCCGAAGGCACGATCACCATCAATCCGAGCGTCTATGCGAAGCTGCCTTACGTCGCCGCGCGCGATCTCACCGCCATCACGCAACTCATCAAATATGCCAACGTGGTGGTGGTGCATCCCTCGGTGCCGGCCAATTCCGTGAAAGAGTTGATCGCCTACGCCAAAGCGCAGCCCGGGAAACTGAGCTACTCGCATCCGGGCACGGGCACTGCCCAGCAGCTTTCGGTCGAGCTGTTCAAGCTGACGGTGGGCGTCGATATCACCAGCGTGCCGTACAAGGGCGGCGGGCCCGCGATGATCGCCCTCGTCGGCAATGAGGTTCAGCTCTCATTCGCAACGCCGCCGTCGGCGATGCCGCACGTCAAGGCCGGCAGGTTAAGGGCGATCGCGGTTACCAGCGACAAGCGCTCGCCGGCGGCGCCCGAGCTGCCGACGATCAGCGAGGCGGGCCTGCCCGGTTTCAACGTGGAGGGCTGGGTCGGCTTGTTCGCGCCGGCCGGCACACCCGCCGCGATCATTGACCGCCTGTACCGGGAGACGGCGAAGGTCCTGCAGATTCCGGAAGTGAAAGAACTTGTTCTGGGGGTAGTGTCGGAAACCGTCGGCAATTCGCCGCGGGAGGCGAACGCAATTGTGCGCGAAGAGACGGCGATGTGGGCCAGGGTCGTCAAGTCCGTGGGCGTGAAAATCGAATAACCCTGCCGGACCGGCGCGCAATCGGCGGCGACGCGCACGCCGCCGTCGACCCGCGACGGATTGCCCGGATCCGGAAAATTCGGGCCGTTGTCCGGCGCCGGCTCCTTGGCCTAGAATTGCACCAGGAGGATCGCAATTCAGGGAGACGCTCCATGAGCAATGAAAAGAAGGAATTATCAGCGAGTATGAGCCGTCGCGATGTATTGCGAGCGGGTATGGCAGGCGCCGCAGCTATCGGCCTGACAGGCCTGGTGCCGCAGGGCGGCGCGCGCATGGAGGCCCAAGCGGCCGAGGTCGGACCCACGACCGGAGCGGAGCGGCGCGAGCAGGCGATTCAGGCGCGCGAAGACGCGGCGCAGTTCCAGCGCCAGCTGCCGGTTGCCGCGCATCCCGACAACGGCGATGAGACTCTCTATCCCGGCAGGATCGGCAGCTACTCGAAGGGCTTGATGCACAACCATCGCGGCGAAGTTCAGCCGGGTGCTTTTGACTCCCTGATTCAGGCGCTGTCATCCGGACGGCAGGATGATTTTGACGCCATTCAGCTTGGCAGCCCCTCTGCTTCCCGTCAGCGCAAGCTGGTCAATCCCCAGGCCGGTCTGGCGTTCGATCTGGAAGGCAACGACTCTCACCAATTCGTGATTCCGCCGGCCCCGGCGTTCGGCTCCGCCCACGCGGCCGGCGAGATGGTCGAACTCTACTGGATGGCGCTGGCGCGCGACGTCTCCTTCACCGAATATGCGACGAACCGCACCACCCGCGCCGCAGCGGCGGAGCTGTCACGCCTGCCGGATTTCCGCGGGCCGAAAATCGGCGGCGCCGTCACCCCCGACACGCTGTTCAGCGGCTACACCGCGGGCGACCTCGTCGGCCCGTATATTTCGCAGTTTCTCTGGCAGACGGCGGAGTTTGGCGCGGAGGAAATCACCCAGAAGTTCCGTTCGCTGCGCGCCGGCGTCGATTATCTGACGCAATATCCGGATTGGCTCGAGTGCCAGAACGGCGTGATGCCGGAGCAGCCCGCGCGGTTCGAGCGGGAGCGGCATTTCATCCAGACGGGCCGCGATCTGGCCGCCTATGTGCATGTCGACGTCCTCTTTCAGGCGTATTTCAATGCCTGTCTGATCATGTTCGGGCTCGGCGTTCCCTTAAACGCCGGCAATCCGTACAACCGCTCCGTGACGCAGGGTGGCTTCGGGACGTTCGGCGCGCCGCACGCCATTACTGTCCTGTCGGAAGTGGCGACGCGCGCGCTGAAGGCGGTTTGGTACCAGAAGTGGTTCGTGCACCGGCGCCCGCGTCCGGAGGAGTTCGGCGGACGCGTCCACAACCATCTGACGAGCGCCGCCAGCTACCCCTTGCATGCAAGCGTGCTGAATTCCCAGGCCGTGCGTGAGGTGTTCCGCGTAGCCGGCAGCTATCTCCTGCCGCAGGCTTATCCTGAAGGTTCGCCACTGCACCCCGCCTATGGCGCCGGCCACGCGACAGTCGCCGGCGCCTGCGTCACGATTTTGAAGGCGTTCTTCGACGAATCGTTCATCATTCGCGAGCCGGTCGTACCGGGGCCCGACGGGCAAAAGCTCAGATCGTACACCGGCCCCGGCGCCAACCGTCTCACCGTGGGCGGCGAACTGAACAAGCTCGCGGCGAACGTCGCCCTGGGGCGCAATTTTGCCGGCATCCACTGGCGCAGCGACTATACGGAATCGCTGCAGCTCGGCGAAGCGGTGGCGATCAGCGTTCTGCGGGATCAGCGGGCCTGCTACAACGAGCAGTTCGGCGGGTTCACTTTCACGAAACTCGACGGGACGACGATCACGGTGTGAAGACGGGCAGGTCGCGGAACACTTTATTGCAAATTTCCACGACACTCGCCCGTGAGGCGGTCGTCATGCGCCGGCGGGGGAGACCATGAGTGACTGCGCAGGACATCGGCCGCGGCTGCGCCCTTTACTCGGGCTTGATGCCTGCGTCTTTCACGACCTTGGTCCACTTCGCGATTTCACCTGCGACGAATATCGCGAATTGCTGGGGAGAACTGCCGACGGCGTCGGCGCCTTCGGTTGCGAAGCGTTGCTTGACCGCCGGGTCCTGCAGCGTGCCGACCGCGTCCGCGTGCAGCCGCGCGACGATGGCTGGCGGCGTTGCCTTGGGCGCGTGGATGCCGAACCACGCTTCCGCG
>JAYWDM010000546.1:0-3499 GCA_043779885.1 Betaproteobacteria bacterium
ACGGTCTGTGTCTCCGGGTACGGCGTGTCCGCGACCCTGCTGGGCAAACCCGACGTGGGCCTCGTGACCCTGACGGAAGCGGTGCAGATGACGGGTTATATCTGCGATGCCGTCAATATTCCCGTGCTGGCAGACGGCGACACCGGCTACGGCAACGCGATCAACGCGATGCGGACCGTCGAGCAGTTCATCAAAGCCGGCGTCGGCGGCCTCTTCATCGAGGACCAGGTGTCGCCCAAACGCTGCGGTCACGTGTCCGGCAAGCAGGTAATCCCGCTGGCGGAAGCATTCGGCAAGTATCGCGCGGCGGTGAAAGTGCGCGATGAACTCGACCCCGACGTGGTGCTGGTCGCGCGCTGCGATGCGCGAGGTGTTGCGGGCGGCAGCCTGGATGAAGTCGTGCTTCGCTGCAAGGCGTACCGCGACGCCGGGGTGGACGTGGTGTTCCCCGAAGGCGTGCTCTCGCGCGACGAACTCGCGCGCGTCGCGCGCGAAGTTGAGATGCCGCTGCTCTACAACCGCACGGGCGTGTCACCGAACATGACGCTGGCCGAGATGCGCGACCTGCGGATTTTCGTCGTCATCAACGCGAACGGCGCGATGCGCGCCGCCGCGCGCGCCATGTGGGACTACCTGCATGCTTTTGCCAGGGAAGACGCGGCGCTCGACGTGCGGCTCAACGCGGAAATCAAGGACCATCCGCTCGCGGACTTTCATGCGTTTGCGGGCTTTCCCGAAATTCGCAAGCTGGAAACCGAATTTCTGCCGGCCGACGAAGTTGCGAAAAAATACGCGGGGTCGATCGGCTTCACGCCGTGAGCCCGCCCGGACGCGCTGCTATTACTGCTGTGTCATGAAATTGGATTCCCTCCCACTTTACGGGGGAGGGCCAGGGTGGGGGTGAGGATTACCTGACACGCAATGTTTTCACCCCCATCCCAATCTTCCCCCCTCGAGGGGGAAGGAGTTTCTCTGGCATGTATTGACACAGTAGTACTATCAGTTTGTTGAAAATCGGCAGAGACTGTCATTGCGAGGAGCCAAAGGCGACGAAGCAATCTCGTAACTCATTGATTGCGCAAAATACGAGATTGCCGCGCTGACCGCCACGCTACGCTCGCGGCTGACGGCTCACCGCAATGACAGCATGATGTGTTTTCAACAAACTACTATTCGGCTTTGATTTGCGCAGCCTTGATCACTTTGCCCCAGCGGGTGCGCTCGTTCGCCAGAAATTGCTGCAGTTGCCCGGGCGTGCCTCCGGCCGCCTCAAAGGCGAGATCCGCGAGCCGCTTTTTCATGTCGGAGGCTTGCAGAACCTTGTTCATTGCTGCGTTGATCTTGCCGATGACGTCCGCGGGCGTATTGGCCGGCGCCAGGAGGCAGTAGAAGATATAAACGACGACGCCGGGATAGCCGGCTTCGCCGAACGTCGGTACGTCGGGGAACACCGGCACGCGCTGTTCGGAGGTGACGGCAAGTGCCCGCAACTTACCCGCCTCAACCATCTTCTGCGCCGAAATCGGGCTCTGAAAAAGCGCGTCCACATGCCCGCCGAGGACCGCGATCATGGCGGGAGCATTGCCGTTGTGCGGCACGTGCAGCATGTTGATGCCGGCCTCGACCTTCAATAACTCGCCCGACAGGTGACTCGTATTGCCGATCCCGGCGCTGGAGAACGTCAGCGCGCCGGGCTTGCGTTTGGCGAGCGCGACGAATTCCTTCACCGTCTTCGCCGGCACCGCGGGATTGATCGTCAATACGTTCGTGCCGCGTACGACGAGCGTCACGGGAGCGAAGTCCTTGTCCGGCCGATACGGCAATGACGCCCGGAGAAATAACGTGGTTACCTGATCCGGCGGACTGCCAAAGAGTATCGTGTAACCATCCGGCGCGGCTTTGGCGACGTAATCGGCGGCGATCGTGCCGGAGGCGCCGCCGCGGTTTTCGACGACGATAGTCTGGCCCAGTTCCGGCGCGAGTTTCTCGGCGAGTTGCCGCGCGAGAACGTCCGTCGATCCGCCCGCCGTATAAGGCACCACCAGCCGGACGGGCTTGGCGGGCCACGTCTGCGCCTGCGCGCCGCATGCGATCAGCGCGACACACAACGACGCATGCGGAACAAAGCCGTGCAATGCGCCGGCGACAACCGGCACGCGCGGATTCAGGATGGGGTCAAGCGGATGGGGCACGCGATCATTCTCCCTGCTCGACGGGGTTTTCCAGCACGCCAATGCCGGAAATTTCGATGCGCACCCGGTCGCCCGGCTTGAGAAAAGTTCCTTTTGGACGGCCGACGCCCGCAGGGGTGCCCGTTGCAATGACGTCCCCCGGCAGGAGCGTCATGCGGCGGCTGAGATATTCGATCAGTTCCGGCACGTTGAAGATGAGGCTCGCCACCCGCGTGTCCTGCTTCTTTTCGTCATTCACCCACAGGCGCAAATGGCACTGCGTGTGGTCGGCGATCTCGTCCGCCGGCGTGATCCACGGCCCCAGCGGGGCCGAAGTTTCGAAGTTCTTGTGGCCGAACCAGTCGGTCACCCAGCGCGGCCAGTCCGCGCGGCGGCTCAGATTGCGCGCGGACACGTCGTTCATGATGGTGTAACCGGCCACGTACTGCATCGCATCGCCGACTGAAACGTTGCGCGCGCGCCGCCCGATGACAACGGCAAACTCGCCTTCCCAGTCGACCTTGTCGGACACGTTGGGAAGCTTGATCGCGTCTCCGGGGCCGATGACGCAATGCGCAGCGGATTTGAGAAACAGGTAGGGTTGCGTCGTCGCCTTGTCGACGCCCTTGTTCTCCGGGGACATTTCTTCGGCATGCTCCATGTAATTCGCGCCGGTGCAATAAATCGCCGGCGGATAGAGCAATGGCGCGAGCAGCCGCACGCCCGCGAGCGGACGCGTTGCGCCCGCCGGCGCGTCCGCCAATGCATGCAGTGCGGGCAGCGCCGCATCCCACGCGCCAAGCACGGCGAGGGTCGAAGTCGCCCATGCCTGGCCGGGCAGCGCCTGCTGCAGATCGACCACGGTGTCGCCGTTGACCAGTATGCCCGGCCGGATATCGCCGCCGTCTCCCGCGTAATTCAATAACCGGAAACTGCCCATTTTGTGCTGGCTCCTGTGCTGCCGGATCGCGTGGCCGCGCGGCATGGTATTTCCCACGCCCGACTTTAAGCGAAAACCATGCGGGTCACCAAGTCGGGTTGCGGGGTGTGCTCGGCGCAGGCCCCCGGCATGCGCACGTTACCCGTCGGTTGCAGGCGGGTGCGCTATACTTCACCCCATGCTTGAAAGGCGCCGCCGGTTTTTGATATTGGGAGCACAACGATGAATAATAAATCGCTGCTGTGGACTTGCCTTCTGATCATCGCCGGCCTTGGCGGTGCGCCGGGTCTACACGCGGCGGACGATGCCGGCTGGTATGCCGGCGCCGGCGTGGGCAGGAGCGACATCAAGAGAGCCAGTAGCTGGACGCAGGTGACCGACGCCAATT
>JAYWDM010000547.1:0-3497 GCA_043779885.1 Betaproteobacteria bacterium
CTCGACGCGATTGGCGGCCCGGACAAGATCAAACTGCTGCTCACCGGCCACAGCCACTGGGACCATTCCTTCGACACCGCAACGTGGTCGCGCCTGACCAGTGCGCCGATCATCGGCTCGCAGACCACCTGTTTTGAAGTGATGGCGGAAAACCTGCCGGCCGAGCGCTGCAGGCCGGTCTACGGTTTGGAAAAAATTGACATCGCCGAAGGGGTGACCATGCGCGTGGTGCGCTGGAACCACAGCGGCGATCCGGCAAAAAACTGGGAGCAGCACGACCCGGTCGAACTCGAAGATATTCCGCGCCAGGATCCCGCGACCGGCGGCCTGAAAGCCGGCGTGGCCGAGGACTTTCCGAACGGCGGCGGCAATCGCGGCTTTCTGTTCGCCGTGGACGGCCCGCAGGGACGCTACAGCTGGTTCTACCAGAACTCGGCCAGCGCAGTGGATTTGCATGTGCCGATCGTGATCAAAGGCGTGGACTACGGCGCGCCCATCGACAATCTCAGGAAGGCGATGCTCGATGCCGGATTGGAGTCGGTGGACTTATGGATCGGCACCGGCGGCCTGCCGGTCGCGCAACTGGTGGTGCCGGTCATCAAACCCAAGGCGCATATCCCGATCCATTGGGATGGCCTGTGGCAGCCGTTCGAAACCGGCATGCCCTGGCCGTTTTCCGATGCGGCGGTGGAAGATTATCTGGCGAAGGCGGGTGTGAAATTGCTCAAGCCCGGCCAATATATGGACAAATGGCAGTTGGACAAAACCGGCATTCGCCCGGTTGAAAACAGCGCGATCAAGAGCGCGCTCAGGTTCTCCGAAATCCAGTCTTTTCCGGCCAACTAGTCGCCGGCCCCAACAGGTGTCTACTTCTTCAGACTGTCGCGGATCTGGCGCAGCAACAACACGTCTTCAGGCGTCGCGGGTGGTGCGGCGGGAGCGGGTGCCGCCTCCTTCTTGAGTCTGTTCATCTGCTTGATCATCATGAAGATGATGAAGGCGAGAATGATGAAGTAGATCAGGACGGTGATGAAATTGCCGTAGGCGAACACCGCGCCGGCCTTCTTCGCTTCCGCGAGCGGCAATCCCGCGGCCTGGCCATTCAGCCCGATGTAATAGCTGCTGAAATCCAGGCCCCCGGTCACCTTGCTGACGAGCGGCATGATCAGGTCGTTCACGATGGAATCCACGATCTTGCCGAACGCGCCACCAATGATGACGCCCACCGCGAGATCCATCACGTTGCCCTTCACCGCAAACTCTTTGAACTCGCTCGCTATGCTCATGCTCTCTCCTTCTTGTTGATTTTTAGAACAAGCCGGGTCGCTGAACGGCACCGGTTCGCGCGATAGCTCTCCCCCCAACTCCCGGCCCCGTGCACGGCAGGAACACGGGCATACTACCTTCTGCCGGCGCCGATCCGTAGAAGACGGTCCTTCATGGAGTTTATCCTGGGTCCCTTACGCCGTTCGGCCGGTCATCTCACGGTCCGTGTCAACCTCGCTTGGGGTTCCGCGTTGCAGTTTGGTTTTCGCGGGATGGCCTTCCCAAAAGCGGCTTACGATGTCTGGGAACGCGGTGAACTCGGCGCCGCAAGCAGGGTCTCAGACCGGGTAAGCGATCTTCTTCCATCGCGGGCACCCTGCCCGCTTTGCATTTCAGGAGGCCAACATAATGTTTTCCAGATTCACAGCAAGAAAATGGCTGATCGCCGCCGTCATTCCCGCGGTGTTCGGCGTTTACTACGCATTCGCGCTGCCGGGCCATACGACGGCCAACGCGGCCCCGCAAACCAGCGCCCATGCCAGCACATCCTCAGCGCAACGCCTGCCCGACTTCACCCGCATCGTCGAAGAGAACGGTCCGTCCGTGGTGAATGTCAGCGTATCGCGCACTATGCCGGTCGCCGCACAGGGTCCGGGACCCGGGAATTCCCAGGACGATCCTCTGCAGGAATTCCTGCGTCGTTTCGGCCAGCAGGGCCCGCAAGGACCCCGCGGCGAATCCGAAGTCCAGCGCGGCCTGGGCTCCGGCTTCATCGTTAGCCCGGACGGCATCATCATCACCAATGCGCACGTCGTGGCGGATGCCACCGACATCAGCGTGAAGCTGACCGACCGGCGCGAATTCGACGCCAAGGTGCTCGGCGTCGACAAGCGCACGGACATCGCGGTATTGAAGATCGACGCCAAGAATCTGCCCGCCGTGAAGATCGGCCACGCCGGTGAGCTGAAGGTGGGCGAGTGGGTCGCGGCCATCGGTTCGCCGTTCGGCTTCGAGAACACCATTACGTCCGGCATCGTCAGTGCGAAAGCGCGGGCTCTACCGGATGAGAACTACGTGCCTTTCATCCAGACCGACGTGGCGGTCAATCCCGGCAACTCCGGCGGCCCGCTATTCAACATGGACGGCGAAGTGGTCGGCGTGAATTCGCAGATTTTCAGCCGCACCGGTGGTTTCATGGGCTTGTCGTTCGCAATTCCGATCGACGTGGCCATGCAGGTCAAGGATGACCTGGTGAAAAACGGCAAGGTCACGCGCGGCCGCATTGGCGTGCAGATTCAGGATGTGAACCAGGCACTGGCCAATTCATTCGGCCTGCCGAAGCCGCAAGGTGCGCTCATCAGCGGCGTGGAACCGGGCAGTCCCGCAGAGAAGGCCGGGCTGAAGTCCGGCGACGTGGTGCTCGGCGTCAACGGCAAAGAGATCGACCAACTCTCCGATCTGTCCGGCGCGATTGCCGCAACCAGGCCGGGTAACAACGCCCGCCTGCAGGTATGGCGCGAAGGCAAGAGCCGCGACGTCGACGTCAAAGTCGCCGAGTTGATGGAGCAGAAAGTCGCCGTGAATAGTGGCGGCGATTCGCAGACATCGGCGAAGCTCGGATTGACAGTGCGCGAACTGGCGCCGGACGAGCGCGCGCAGCTCAAGACCGAAGGCGGGCTGGTGGTACAGAACGCTTCCGGTGCAGCGGCCCGCGCCGGCATTCAGCCGGGCGACGTGATCCTGGCGTTCAACGATACGCCGTTGAAATCGGTCGAGCAGTTGACGAACCTGATGAAGAAAACGGACAAGACGATTGCGCTGCTGATCCAGCGGGATGCAAACAGGATGTACGTGGCGGTCCAGGTCGGCTGAGCGGATTCCCTTCCGACAAACAAGGGCGGGCTGCTTATGCAGCCCGCCCTTTTCTTTTCAGGGGCCCCGGAAACCGGGCAGCCGTTCATGGACCCAATTCGGCGAACAAATACGCCCGAACGACGGTACGGAGTCCACCTTCGGAAGCCCGGATTAACGACAGAGACGACTCCGACATCATAGGCAATGCCAAACCGCTGTTAAACGGACCCCCTAGCACGCCAAACAGCCTGGACGCAATGCCCGCGTCGTATTCCGGCCCGAACCGGGCACGTGACGATGCCTTAAATGTAGGCGGGAAAAACTGCAGCCCCAGCTCAAGCCGCCCGGAATCCCAACACTGGCGCGGCGGCTTGCGG
>JAYWDM010000548.1:0-9826 GCA_043779885.1 Betaproteobacteria bacterium
CGTAGCGTTACGGCGTTTTGAGAAAATCCTGCAGCAGGCGCGCGACGTCCTCCGGCGCTTCTTCCGGCACGAAATGCCCGCTGCCTGCGACGATTTCAACGCGCAGGTTTGCGGCAACCGGGGCCACCATCTTCTCCATCATCGGCCCTAACCACTGCGCGCCGCCGATCGCCAGCACCGGCATCGGCAATTTAATGGTCGCCGTGCGCTTGTTCTGCTCGATCGAATCGAAAATCGCCCGGTAGTACGCAAAACCGGACTGCATGGCGCCCGGCGCGGAGTAGACGCGCGTGTATTCGGTGATCGCGGAGGCGTCAATCGCCGCCTTGTTGGCGGAGCGGGAATTGAACAGCCACGCGAGAACCATGCGCTCGCGTCCGGCCACCAGGGCTTCCGGCAGATCCGGCAACGCATTGAAGGAAAAATGCCAGGTTCGATTGATGTGGTCTGGCGTCAGCGCAAACGCGTCGGCGGGCGCGATGCCCGGGATCGCGGCATCGATCAGCGCCAGCCGCCGCACTTTGTCCGGATGCCGCACGGCGTAAGCATAACCTATCCAAGCTCCGATATCGTGGCCGACAAAGTCGACGCGGTCGAGTTTGAGCGCATCGAGAAACGCGTCGAAGTATCCGGCAATGGTCGCGGTGTCGTAGGCAGAGGGCCGGTCGGAACCACCGAGTCCCGGCGGATCGATGACGATGACGCGGCGGTTGTCAGCAAGCGCCGGCATGACGTGCCGCCACGCGTACCACGATTGCGGCCAGCCGGGCACCAGCAGGATCGGAGCGCCGCTACCGCCTTCGACGTAATGCAGGTCGATGCCGAGCGCGGCGGCGTGATGATGCGTGAAGCGTTTGCCGAAGGCGATGGGATCGAAGCCAGACACGTTGCGCCGGTTAGAGCAGGTCGCGAAACTGTTCGCGCGTGAGGCCGGCATCCCGCACGATGCCGCCGAGGGTAAACGCATTGACCGGATTGTGGCGCGGAATGGTCAGGATACGTTGACCATTGCTCATGACGACATGTTTTCCCTGCCGCACGACCCGAAACCCGGCTTTTTCAAGCGCGCGTATCGCGTCAAGATGATTGACGCCGGGAATTCTTGGCAAAGCTAGTGCGTGACTTCGATTTCGCGGATGTCCTGACCGTCGAGTTGCTCTTCGACGACCGCAAGATATTCGCGAATGGCGTCACGTATATTTTCGAGCGCTTCCGGTTCCGTATCGCCTTGCGACCAGCATCCAGGCAGGCCCGGCACCGATACGCTGTAGCCTTCTTCCGATTTAAGCAGCGCTATCCGATACTTCATTGGCACCTCCGAGGTAAATTATAGACCTCTCCCAATTTGCGCGTCTAATCAAATCCGATTGAGGCCGGAACGCATCGCAGCAAGCATCTTGATCTCTCGTATTTCCCTGTGTGGCCAAACGCTTCAAATCTTTCCCAGCGCCCTGAGGATGCGCTCCGGTGTGACGGGCTGCGCGGTGACGCGCGTTTTGAACGGGCGCAATGCGTCGTTGATGGCATTCATCACGGCGCCGGGCGCGCCGGCGGTGCCCGCTTCGCCGGCGCCTTTCGCGCCCAGTTCGGAGGTTTTGGTCGGTGTGACGACGTGCCCGATCTCGATGTCCGGCATCTCGCCCGCCATCGGCACCAGGTAATCCGCCATGGTGCCGTTGATCAATTGTCCTTCGGGGCTGTAGATGCAGTGCTCGAACAATGCGCCGCCTATCCCCTGCACGATGCCGCCGCGGATCTGTTCGTCGACGAGTTGCGGGTTGATGATCGTGCCGCAGTCCTCGACGCACCAGTGCTTCAGGAGTTTCACGAAGCCGGTGTCGACGTCGACTTCCACGAGGGAGGCCTGGATGCCGTTGGTGAAAGCAAAGCCGTAGCCGCGCGGCGTGTAGTGGCGCGTTACCATCAGTTCGGACTGGAAATCCAGCGGCAGCGTGTCAGGGCGGAAGTACGCGATGCGGCCGAGTTCGGCCAGCGCGAGTTTGGTCTCGCCGGTGCGCGTGTCGACGATATGGTTGGCGCGCACGTCGAGCATCTCGCCGCCCTGCTGCAGGATGGCCGCGGCGACTTCCAGTATGTGCGCGCGCAGAACTTTGCCTGACTGCAGCACCGCTTCACCGCCGATGCCCGCGCCGCGCGAAGCCCACGTGCCGCCGCCATAGGGTGTCGTGCCGGTGTCGCCGGTAATGACGCGAACTTTGTCGATGCTGACGCCGACCGCATCCGCCGCGATCTGCGCGATGATGGCTTCGGTGCCCTGACCCTGTTCGGTGACGCTGACCATGCACGTCACCATCCCGGTCGGCTCGAAGCGCAGTGTCGCGCCATCCTGCGCCGAAATGCGCGCGCCGCCGACGCCATAGAACGCGGGCGAGGGATTGGTCACTTCGATCATGGCGGCGAGCCCGATACCACGATAAACGCCCTGCTTGCGCAGGACTTCCTGTTCGCTGCGCAGTTTCCTGTAATCCATCAGCGTGAGCAGTTTGTCGAGCGCCTGGTGGTGCGAAAGTTTTTCGAATTTCATGCCGGCCGCCGACGTGTACGGATACGCGTCATCAGGGATCAGATTGCGGCGGCGGAATTCGGCGGGGTCGATGCCGAGTTTTTCGGCGGCGAGATCGACGATGCATTCGGTGATCGATACCGCGATCGGGTGGCCGACTGCGCGGTACTGGCAGGTCACGTTCTTGTTGGTAAACACAACGTTCAGCTTCGCGCGGTATTGCTTGTGCTGGTACGGCCCGCCGGTCAGATTGACGACCTGGTTGCCCTCGATTCCGCTCGTTCTCGGATAGACGGAGTAGGGCCCGATGCCCGTGAGGTCATCGAGATCGAAGGCGAGAATGTCGCCCGCCCTGGTGCACGCCAGCCGCAGTTTCACCGTGTGCTCGCGCGCGTGGATGTCGGTGAGAAACGACTCCAGACGGTCGGCCATGAATTTGACCGGGCGCCGCAACATCACCGACAGCGCGGCAGTTGCCATCTCGTCGGGATAAACGTGCACCTTGATGCCGTACGAGCCGCCGACGTCTTTCGCGATCACGCGCACGTTGCCTTCAGGAATGCCGAGGTGCCGCGAGATGATGTCCTGCATCATGTGCGGCGCCTGCGTCGAGTGGTAGACCGTGAGTGAGTTCTCGGCCGCGTTGTAATCGGCAAGCAGCACGCGGCCTTCCAGCGTGACGCCGGTGTGACGGCCGAACTCGTAGGTTTCCTCGACCACGAGGTCCGCTTTGGCGAAGGCCGCGTCGACTTCGCCGGTGTCGAGTTCGCGGGTGAAGCAGATGTTGTCGCCAAGCTCGGGGTGTATCACGTATCCGCCGGCAAGCGCATCCGCCATTTCGACCACGACCGGCAGCTCTTCCCATTGCGCTTCGATCAGTTCGGCGGCGTCTTCAGCCTGCGCGCGGGTTTCGGCCACCACCGCGGCCACCGCTTCGCCCTGCCAGCATGCGCGGTCGATCGCGATGGCATGCTGCGGCGCCGACTTGATGCCCTTCAGATGCGCGAGCACCGCGACCCATGGCTGGCAGAAGGCGGAGAGCGCCTTGCCGTCGACGACGGCGATCACGCCGGGCATGCTTCGCGCCTTCGCCAAGTCGAGTTGCGTGATGCGTGCGTGGGCGTGCGGACTGCGGAAAAATACGACATGCGCAAGTCGCGGCAGGCGCAGGTCGTCGGTATAGGTGCCGCGCCCCTGCAGCAGGCGCTGCGCATTCGCGCGCGGCACACTCTGGCCGATGTAAGGCGCGCTTGGCTTGTCGGCGTTCATGGGCATTTAAATTGAACTGTTTTATAGCCGCAGATAAACGCAGATAAACGCTGATAGAAACAATCAGGCGCGCAGCGGGTTATGATTTTATCTGCGTTCATCTGCGTTTATCTGCGGCTGAATCGATCTTGACTTTGCCTTCATTACGGTCTCAATCGCATCGACGATCGCCTGATAACCGGTGCAGCGGCAGTAATTGCCCGAGATGTGATCACGAATCTGCTCGCGCGTCGCCCGCGGATTCGTTGCGATCAGGTCCTGCGCCGCCATCAGCATGCCCGGCGTGCAAAAGCCGCATTGCAGCGCGTTGCGTTCGTGAAACGCGCGCTGCAGTTCGGCGATTTCACCGGAGTCGGACAGGCCTTCGATGGTATCGACGCGTTTGCCGGCGGCCTGCACCGCGAGCATCAGGCAGCCGCGCACGATTTTGCCGTCGACGCGCACGGTGCATGCGCCGCACACGCCGTGCTCGCAGCCGGTATGCGAGCCGGTGAGTCCCAAATCTTCGCGCAGGAAATCGATGAGATGCTGGCGCGGCTGTATGCGCCGCGTAATCTGCGTGCCATTGACGAACAGGGTGGTTTCGATTGCATGATCCATGACGGTCACGTGCGTGCTTATGCGTTGAGCGCGGCAAGTGCGCGGCCCGTAATGACACGCGCCAGATGCAGTTTGGTTGCGGGCGTCGAATAGCAGTCGCCGCCCGGTTCGAGATCGGAATCAAGCGCCAGTGCGGCCGCCTCGATCACTGCGGGCGACAGTCGCCTGCCCTCGACTTCAGCCATTGCCGTTGTTGCAAGCACCGGAGTCTGATCCAGGCCAAGGTAGGCGAGCTGCACGTTCGACAGCACGCCCTGCGTGTTGACCGCAGTCGCGGCGACGCCGGCGATGGCGTAATCGCCGCGCCGGCGCGTGAGTTCGACGAACGCATGGCGGGAGCCGCCCGGCGGCAGCGGGATTTCGATGGCGGTCAGCACGTCGGCGGGTCCGATCGACGTGGTGTAGAGCGCCTGAAAAAACTCGCGCGCCCTGACCCTGCGGCTGCCGGTCTTGCCGGCGATGACAAACACTGCATCGAGCGCGAGACAGCACGCCGGCCATTCCGCCGCGGGGTCGGCCATGGCGATGCTGCCGCCGAACGTGCCGGCGTTGCGGATCGCAACGTGCGCAATATGCGGGGCCGCCGCGGCAAGCAGCGGCAGCGTCTTTGCAATCTCCGGCGAGCGTTCGATCTCTGCGTGGGTCGTCAGGGCGCCGATGCGGACTATCCCGTTTGCAACGGTAATGCCGGCAAGTCCGGGAATGCCGGTGATATCGACCAGCAGGTCAGGCGCAGAAAGCCGCAGATTGAGCGCCGCGAGCAGGCTTTGCCCGCCGGCGAGCAGGCGCGCGCCGTCGCCGTGCAATTCGAGCAACGCGAACACTTCGGCGAGCGTTGTGGCCTTGATATAGGCGAAGGGCGGGGCTTTCATGCGTGTTGGTGTGGTCGGCGGTGCGCACTTGCGCCGCAGTGTTGCATCGTGATGAGTCGGCGCACGGCTGTCAAGACATTATCGGGGAGGCGCCGCGTGCGGGCGATCGCGCCAATTGCGGCGTCATGGTCGGCCTGCTATATTCAAGCGAACCGTTCAATTGTTCAAAATGAGAGTGGCGCGGGCGAGTCGCCTGCGCTACGCCCCGAAGGAAGCCCCAGTGAAATCGCCGACCATACGCCAGCTCGCACAAACCGAGAAACCGCTGGTCCTGCCCGGCGCGCACGATGCGCTGTCCGCGCTGCTCATCAAAGAGGCGGGCTTCAAGGGTTTCTTCATCGGCGGTTTTCAGACTGCGGGCGCGCGCTACGGCCTGCCCGACATCGGGCTCGCCCAGCTCGGGGAGTTCTCCGCGGCGTTCCGCGACATGATCAGCGCGTGCGACCTGCCGGTGCTGGTCGATGCCGACAACGGCTACGGCGACGTGAAGAACGCGGTGCACCTCCTGCACACCTACGAGCGCATGGGCGTGCAGGCGATGTTTATTGAAGACCAGGTGTCGCCCAAGCGCTGCGGGCACATGGCGGGCAAGCAGGTCGTGCCGAGCGAAGAGATGGAAGCGAAGCTGCGCGCGATGACGGCGAACCGCATGAATCCCGACACCTTCATCGTCGCGCGCACCGATGCGCGCGCGATCCACGGCATGGACGAGGCGCTGCGCCGCGCCGAGCGCTACGTGCGCGCGGGCGCGGACGGCGTATTCATCGAGTCGATGCTGAACGAGGACGAGATCGCGCGCGCGGTGCGTGAGGTACAGACCTGTCACGTCGCGAACATGCTGGAAGGCGGCATCACGCCGATATTGAAGCCGTCGGTGCTGGGCCAGATGGGTTACGGGATCGCGCTTTATGGCATCACGCTCCTGCTGCGCATCACGAAGACCATGCAGATGGCGCTCGCCGATCTTAAAAGCGGCGAACTCAAGCTCGTCGGTACGGGCACGCCGTTCGAGGAATACACGAAAATCGTCGGCGTCGAGAAATGGCGCAAAATCGAACAGGAATTCGGCGGCAAATAAGAGCGCGTTGCAAAATGAATCGGGTCATTGCGCGGCCCGCAGGGCCGCGGCAATCTCGCCGCTGAAGCGAATGAGATTGCGTCGTCGCCACGCTCCTCGCAATGACAGTTGTCTTGGTCATGCTGAAATGCGCTTCAGGTATTGCCGCTGGTGAAGCGGTTGCAGCCGAGAGAACAATCCGCGTCCCGCGGACGCGAACACGGAGAACAGGACATGCCCGCATATTGGCTCGCCCGCTGCAGAATCGACGACCCCGTTCAATACAAGAAATACACTGATCTCGTGCCGGGCATCATTGCCCGGTTCGGCGGCAAGGTGCTCGCGCGCGGCGGGCGCTACAGGGTGGTCGAAGGGCCGGACAATTTCCAGCGCTTCGTCGTCATCGAATTTCCAAGCCTTGAGCAGGCGGCGGCGTGCCACGCATCGCCCGAATATCAGGCTGCCGCCGCATTCCGGCGCGACGGCGGCGGCGTGGTGGAGCAGGTCATCGTCGACGGCGGCGACGCGACAAAGTAATGTTACCGCGACAAGAATTGTTGATTCCTTCTCCCTTGTCAAGGGGGAAGGAGTTCCGCTTGTTCCTGGCGGTGACTTCGCTCGCGTTCTGCGTGTTCCCCGTATCGGCGCAGAATTATCCTGTGAAACCGATCCGCTTCGTTACCGGCGGCGGACCGGACGCGATGGCGCGCATCCTCGGCGCGAAGCTTACCGACACATGGGGGCAGCAGGTCGTCGTCGAAGAGCGTGGCGGTGGAGGCGGCATGATATCGGGTGAAACGGTCGCGCGCGCGACCGCCGACGGTTACACGCTCCTGCTCGCGACCGGCACGCACACGATCAACCCGAATTTCTTCAAGCTCTCTTACGACATGGAGCGCGACTTCGCGCCAGTGACTTTGCTCGGCACGATCCCGTTCGTGTTGAGCGTGCATCCGGCGGTGCCGGTGACCACCGTGGATGATCTCGTGAAGCTTGCGCGCGCGAAGCCCGGCGCATTGAATTACGGCTCGGGCGGCAACGGTTCGCCCGGGCATCTCATAGGCGAGATGTTCAAGAGCCGCACCGGCGTCAACGTCGTGCACGTGCCGTACAAGACCGTCGCCCAGGGCGTGACGGCGTTGATCGGCGAGCAGGTGCAGGTCAATTTCGTGGTTGGCCCGTCGGCAGTGCCGCAGATCAAGGCCGGCCGCATACGTTCGCTCGCCGTGACGACGTTGAAGCGCTCGGCGAGCCTGCCCGACGTGCCGACGCTCGCGGAGTCGGGCTTGCCCGGATTCGATGCCCCGGCGTGGAATGGCGTATTGGTGCCCGCGCGGACGCCGCAACCGATCATCGCCAGGCTGAACGCAGAACTCGTCAAGGACCTGCGCCTGCCGGACGTGCTCGAACGTATCACTGCACTGGGCTTCGAGCCCGTCGGCAGTACGCCGCAGGCGTTCGGGGAATTCTTGAAAAGCGAACTGGCGAAGTGGGCGAAGGTGGCAAAGGATTTGGGCGCCAAGGCGGAGTAGCCTGCGCGCGGCCCGCGCATCAGGCAGTTCCGGCATTCATCGGCGGCAGGAAAAACCGGTCTTAGTATTTGCCATCGTGCATCGAAATCACGATCGTGCAGGGCCTGCCCGACCGGTTGCTCCATGCGTGATTGGTGCCGCGCTGCACGACGGTGTCGCCGGCCTGCAAATGCACTTCCTGCGTGTCGAGCACGAGCGTGATTTCGCCTTCAAGCACAAGGCACAGATCGAGCGTGCGTGTTTTCTGCATGTAGGGGTGCGGCGCGTCCGCGGAGTAGGTCGATGCGTCCGGGGAACCCATGGCGGTGAAGAAGGCCTGCACTTCACGTGCGCCGATTTTGCCCATGAACGTCGCGTCGGGCGGAAACGTGACGATGCGGCACACAGAACCCCCGGCCGGCGGCTCCAGAGTGTGCGGCAGATTCAGCGTTTCGGTGACGCCTTCGATGCGCGCGGGCGTGCGGTCCGTGACCCAGATCCGCGTCGCCGCAAAGCCGGGGCGCGACGGGTCGGTGCGCACGTCGGTGACGGGACCGTCGGCAATCGCTTTGGACTTGCCATCGTCATCGACGCAGACGATGCGCCGCACCCGTTTGGTTTGTTCGCTCATGACTTCCCGGCTCCTCGCTTCGCTTGCCTCAATCCACGCTCCTCGATCCTCAATCCTGAAATTTGGCGCCCATCATGACGAACGCCATCAGGCTGCCTTCACGCGGATTGCACCAGCCGTGCCAGTTGCCGAGTTGCACGACGACGTCGCCGGGTTGCATGACGTATTCGCCGTCGTCGAGCAGCAGCACGCGCTCGCCATCGAGCAGGATGCCGTAATCGACGGTCGCGGATTTGTGCACGGGCGACGAGAACGCATTCGCCCCGCCCTTGTCCCACGTGCCGCCCGGACGCTGGCGCGGCGCGTGCAGCGGCACCGCATTCGGATCCTGTGCCGGATCATAGCCCGGCGGTTTCGCCGGCGATTGCACGATGCGCAGATGTCCGCCGTCCTCGGGCGGCTCGAAACTGAACGGCAGGTTGCCGTCGTCGCGCTCGCCTGCAAGCGGCACGGGACACTCGGGGTAGACCCAGATGTCCGTCATGCCGGTGCCCGGGCGTATCGCGCCGGGATTCGCGTTCGGCGCCGCGCTGTCGAAGAGCACGCGCGAGCGGCCTTGCGCGTCGTTGCCGGTGACGACGCGGCGGATGGATTTTAATGGCGTGGACATATTGTGTTGGGTGAGGAGTGAAGGGTGAAGGGTGAAGGGTGAAGGGTGAAGAGGCACGCTCTCACGTTTTCATCATCTCGCTGATTATAATCTCGCGCAATCCGGAAAATCGCGAAATTTCTTCGCAGAATATTTGGTAGTATTGCAGTCCGTTTGAGGGAGGGGATGCAAAAATGGCAAAAACAACCGGTTCGCGGCTGTTCGCTGAAGTCATGCACGGCTACGGCGTTACGCATGTATTTTACGTGCCGACAATACTGATGCGCGCGCTCGCCGAGATGGACGAACTCGGCATCCGCAAAATCATGACGCACGGCGAAAAAGCCGCCGCCTACATGGCCGACGGGTATGCGCGCGCCAGCGGCAAACCGGGCGTGTGCATGGCGCAGCAGATCGGCGCCTCCAATCTTGCGGCGGGATTGCGCGACGGTTTCATGGCGTGCTCGCCGATGATCGCGATCACCGGCGGCTCCGCTCCCGGCACGCGCTACCGTCATGCGTATCAGGAGGTGGAGGACGTCGGCCAGTTCGACGCGGTGACGAAATTCAGCGCCGCGGTCGACGACGTGAAGCGGCTGCCGGATTTGCTGCGCCAGGCGTTTCGCGCGGCGACTTCGGGCGCGCCGGGCCCGGCCCATCTGCGCTTCTCAAGCCTGCATGGCGGCGCGATTGGCGACATGGAAACTGATCTCGCACCCTTGATCGAGAAACAGTTTGCGCGCGTGCCGGCATTTCGCCCGCAGCCCGAACCC
>JAYWDM010000549.1:0-3481 GCA_043779885.1 Betaproteobacteria bacterium
GTGCCCCAGTAGCGCTGGCGCGAAATGCCCCAGTCGCGCAGGCGCCACATGATCTGCTTTGCGCCGAGATCTTTCGCGGCGAGGTCCGCGGCGATGGTATTTACGGCGCCGTCGTAAACCAACCCGTCGTAGCTGCCGGAATTTACGCAGGTGCCATGCTCGGCATACCAGGGCTGCCACGCGTCCGTGGAGTAGATTTTTTCAGCGATTCCGCCCTCGCCCGCTGCCCCTCTCCCCGAGGGCGAGGGGAGGTTCGTGCCCGCGCCCAGGGGCGCGATGACCTGCCGGATCGCGAGCCGGTATTTTTTTGCGAATTCAAAGTCGCGCTCGTCATGGCCCGGCACGCCCATCACAGCGCCGTCGCCGTAGCCCCATAGCACGTAGTTGCCGATCCAGACTTCGATTTTCTCGCCGGTGAGCGGGTGCGTGACGAAAATGCCGGTCCGCAAGCCTTTCTTTTCCATGGTCGCGAAATCGGCTTCAATCACGCTGCCGCGCTTGCATTCGTCAATGAATGCCGCGACCGCGGGATTGCTCCCGGCCGCATGGGCTGCCAGTGGATGCTCGGCGGCGACCGCGCAGAATGTGACGCCCATGATGGTGTCGGCGCGGGTGGTGAATACCCACAGCAGTCCCTTATGCGTGCCGCCGCCTGGCGCGGCGGTCAAATCATAGGGAAAAGCAAAGCGTACGCCGGTACTCTTGCCGATCCAGTTGGCCTGCATGGTTTTCACGCGCTCGGGCCAGCCGGGAAGCTGATCGAGCGCGGCGAGCAGTTCATCCGCGTATTTCGTGATCGCCATGTAGTACATCGGGATCTCGCGCTTTTCGACGAGCGCGCCGGTGCGCCAGCCGCGACCGTCGATCACCTGCTCGTTGGCCAGCACGGTCTGGTCGACGGGGTCCCAGTTCACCACGCCGGTTTTCTTGTAGACCAGGCCTTTTTCGAGCATGCGCAGGAACAACCACTGGTTCCAGCGGTAATAGTCGGGCTTGCACGTTGCGAGTTCGCGCTCCCAGTCGATCGCGAAACCGAGCGACACCAACTGCTTCTTCATGTACGCGATGTTGTCGTAAGTCCACTGCGCGGGCGGCACCCGGTTGGCCATCGCCGCGTTCTCGGCAGGCAATCCGAAAGCATCCCATCCCATCGGCTGCAGCACGTTGCAGCCGCGCATGCGGTGGTAGCGGGCGAGCGCATCGCCTATGGTATAGTTTCTCACGTGCCCCATATGCAGCTTGCCGGACGGATAGGGAAACATCGACAGGCAGTAGTATTTGGGTTTGCCGGGCGTCTCGACGGCGCGGAACGAGCGTTGCTCAAGCCAGTACTGCTGGGCTTCGCGCTCGCTCGCATGAGGGTTGTATTTGTTCTGCATACAGGCCTGACGGTACGGCAAAGACGCGAATTATACCCGCACGGCATCCGAAATCCCCCGGCTGCCGTATAGTCATGCGTAACCAGAAAGCAAGGAGCCCGCAATGAAAATAAACGCGTTTCTCACGGCACTGCTGATGCTGGCGGCGGGCGGCGCAGGTGCGGCGGCGCGGCCGGACATGGTGGTCGAAGGCGTGCAGATGCCGGCGTGGGTCGAGCGCGCGAGCGGCGTGCGCGATCCGCTGGCGACCGGCGCGGCGCTCCACAGCAAGGACAGAATTGTTACCGGGCCCGGTGCGCGCGCGCTGTTGCGCCTTGCCGATGGCAGCCTCGTCAAGCTTGGCGAGAACGGCGTCCTCGCGCTCGACGACCTCGGGCAGAGGAAGATCAAGCTGAAGGACGTGGTCACTGCGTCGCTCGACGTGGTGAGCGGCGCGTTCCGCTTTACCACGCAGGCACTCTCCAGATTTCGCGGCGAGCGCGACGTCAAGGTCAGGATCGCGACCATCACCGCCGGCATACGCGGCACCGATCTGTGGGGCAAGGCGGACAAGGCGCGCGACATCGTGTGCCTGATCGAGGGCAATATCTCGGTAGTGCGCGATCAACAGGCCTTCACGATGGACCAGCCGATGTCGTTCTACATCGCGCCCAGGAACGAGCCGGCGCAGCCGGTCGCGCCCGTGTCAAAAGAGCAACTCGATCTATGGTCGGCAGAAACCGAAATCGCCCCCGGCGCGGGCGCCGCGCGCAAAGGCGGCGCGTGGCGCGTATACCTCCTTGATGCGAACAATCAGGACGACGCGCTCAAGGCGTATGACCGGTTGCGCAATGCCGGTTATGCCGCGGAAATCCGGCCGGTCACCAGCGAAGCCGGCACGAATTACCGCTTGCGTATCTCCCATCTCGCAAGTAAACAGGAAGCAGCCGTGCTCGCCGGCAAGCTCAAAGGCCGGCTGGGAATCGCCGAACCCAAAGTCTCCCGCTAGCCCGCCCGCCCGGGAATTCTCCGCTGTCGCCGGCGCAATGCCGGGATGCTTTTTTGCCGCGACACGCCGCGGGCTTTATAATTGCGCGGTCACCGCTAACACGTACAATGCCGTCGCCTTCCTTCCTATCCGGTCTTAACGAGCCACAACTCGAAGCCGTTACCCTCCCGCATCAATCGGCGCTGATCCTTGCCGGCGCCGGCAGCGGCAAGACGCGCGTGCTGACGACGCGCATAGCCTGGCTGATCCAGACCGGGCAGGTGAGCCCCGCGGGATTGCTGGCGGTCACGTTTACCAACAAAGCCGCCAAGGAAATGCTCGCGCGTATCAGCGCGATGCTGCCGATCAATACGCGCGGCATGTGGGTCGGCACCTTTCACGGCCTGTGCAACCGCATGCTGCGCGCACATCATCAGGAAGCGGGCCTGCCGCAGCTCTTCCAGATTCTGGACAGCCAGGACCAGCTGGCACTCATCAAGCGGTTGATGAAGGTCGCTCACGTCGACGAGGAGCGGTTTCCGGCGCGCCAGATCGCGTGGTACATCAACAGTCACAAGGACGCCGGCAGGCGCGCGGCGGACGCCGACGCGTATGACGAGTTTGCGCGCCGCATGCAGGAACTCTACGCAATCTACGACGAGCAATGCCAGCGCGAGGGCGTGGTCGATTTCGCGGAGCTCCTGCTGCGCTCGCATGAACTCCTGTCGCGCAATGAAATTCTGCGCGACCATTATCGCGGCCGATTCCGCCATATCCTGGTCGACGAGTTCCAGGACACCAATCGCCTGCAGTACCAGTGGCTGCGGATGCTCGCCGGCGCGGACAACGCGATCTTCGCGGTCGGCGATGACGACCAGTCGATCTACGCGTTTCGCGGCGCCTCGGCGGCGAACATGCAGGACCTGCAAAGGGATTTTTCAGTTGAGAAAGTGATCAAGCTCGAGCAGAACTATCGCTCGCACGGGCACATCCTCGATGCGGCCAATGCGCTGATCGATCATAACCGCAAGCGTCTGGGCAAAGAGTTGTGGACGTCCGAGGGCAAAGGCGAGCCGTTGCGCGTTTTTGAGGCGGGCACGGACTTTGACGAGGCCGCCTTTATCGTCGGGGAAGT
>JAYWDM010000550.1:0-9812 GCA_043779885.1 Betaproteobacteria bacterium
ATCCAGCTTTTGTCGAATGGCATCGAGAATGGTCCGTCCATCGCTGCTTCCGGCACGCGTCTCGTCGAGTCCATCGATGAAAATCGTTTTGTCACGCCATTTATCCAGGTTCTGCCCGAAGGTAATGAAATCACGAGCGGTTACAGGCGTTGTTCCCAACGCTTGCGCTTCCTGCCTGAACGCTTCGGACTTGCCGGAACCCGGGTCGCCAAGCAAAGCAAAGGCATACACATCGCGCAATGCTTGTAGGTTGACGCTCGTGGAGGCGTGCTGCTCTTTGCGGCCGTCATCGTCTTGTTGTCGAGTGCAAGTGCGTGAAACGATCAACATTTCTAGCATTCAGCAGGATCAAGCCAATGGCTGGTCGGGCTCGACAATAGTTCGGCGAGCGACACGTCCGCATGTTGCAATTCCCCAACTATGATTTTGCGAGTCACCTTAAAGTTTTCAGCAAATCTTTCCAGGCCAGATGTATGGCTGGATGCCTTTCCGCTTTTAACTTCAATACCCGTTAGACGCTTTCCTTGCGAAATCACGAAATCGACTTCATGCGGACTTTCTCTCCAATACTGAACGGCGCAATTCTTGGTTGCAGTATTGATCAGATGGGCGCCCACTGCGCTTTCCACCAGTCTTCCCCAGAAACTTCTGTCTGCTTGCGCTTGCGCATAGGAGTAATTCGATCCAGCCGTCATTAGCGCAGTATTGAGTACCATCATTTTTGGGCTTGATGCACGTTGCCTGACCACCTGTCCGGCGTGTTTGTTCATCCCGGCCAACAATCCAGACTGCGAAAGCAGATCAAGATAGTGCGCGAGTGTCGTAGTATTTCCCGCGTCCTGCAATTGGCCTTGCAGCTTGGTATATGAAATGATTTGTCCCGAATAGCGACTACCCAACTCAAAAAGACGTTTTAGCAGAGCCGGTTTTTCGACTCGCGTCATTTGCAGAATATCTTTTTCAATGTTCGGTTGAATCAACGACGCAATTACGTAACTTCGCCAGCGCTCTTCGTCGTCAATGAATTGTGCGGCGCCCGGGTAGCCTCCAAAGTACAGATATTGCTCCAGAGAATATCCGAAAGCGTCCTGCATCTCGGTCAACGTCCAATGCATAACCGAAATTAGTTCATAGCGGCCCGCGAGACTTTCCGTTAAACCTTTTTGCATCAATAGTGGCGACGAACCCAACAGGACAACGTGCATGTTTAGGCCATTTCCACGATCAGCGTCCCATAAACCCTTCACGACCTCCGACCAGCGTGGAATTTTCTGTACCTCGTCGATCACCAGTACGTACGAATCGCCGTATTTTTTGGCAGCTACACGAGAACGCTCCCAAGCTTGAATCAGCCACGCTTGGTTCGGCGGGGTTTCCGCCAATATCGCTTGTGGTTGAGGCGACGAGGAATCTACGGATTCAACGGACTGATCAGTCGCGACAAAGGTGTAACTCCCCGGTTTTCGGTCGTTCAATAGCTGCCGGATAAGCGTGGTCTTGCCGACCTGCCGTGGGCCTGCAAGGATTTGAATTTGCTGGGCAGGCTCAGTCAGTCTTGCGGCAAGGGGTAGAAGATGGCTTCGAGAGTAGGTCATGTGTTATATATAATTGAGTAAATTTACTCAATGATATAGTATCCCATCAGAACTGTAAATATCTTATCGCGCTGCCCAGGTGTAGAGAGCTCGGGCCGAGATGTAAGCCGCCAAGCTGCAATGGCCGATGCGGGTGCGGTTGGAATACTATGGGTATCGAGGGGATTGCGAATCGCCCGGCTCGTTGAACGTGATCCTGGTGCGACCCATAACGCGTGATAAGCAGCGCACACAACCGGAAACCGAGAATGCTGAGGTCCGACCCCGATAGCGACCCCGGTAGCGAATTCGGATCATCGCCGCGCGCGTCAGGATGTGGGCGAGGCGGTGCTTCGCGTCGTCGATGCGCAAGCCGGTCTGACGTCCCGCTGGTCCCGCGCCCGACGCCTCAGACGAGCAACTCGACGGGTGGCGTCAGCGCAAGACCCTTTGCCCGCTTTGCCAGTCGTCGGTCGAATGTCGCGAATCCGGAAGCACGCGAACTGCGCGCCATGTGCAGTGCGTCAGCGAAATCCACGCCCTTGTCGAATGCGTCGACCGCCGCCAGCACCGCGTCGCGATCTTCAACTGTGATGTGCTCGACGCTCGCCAGCGCCCGCAACACGCGAGAAATGTCCCTTGCCGGCAGTGCATAGAACCCACGCATGATCCACTCCAGTTCCAACAGCACGGTCACTGAGACGAACGATCGCTCGGAGAGCGCTGCGACAGCAGCGGGCCGCTGTCTGACGGCCTGTGCATCGTCGGCGTCGTCGATGAAGAACCGGGCCAGGACGTTTGTGTCCAGCGCCCTCATCGCTTGCCGCGCCGCGAACGGGTCATCAGCGACGCCGGGTCAAAGTCCTCCAGGCGACGCGGGACACCGCGCGCTGAAGCCTTCACCATGCCCGCCATCCCGGTCAGGTCGGCCGTCGCGACCGGCCGGATGACGCGCAGCTTCAGCCCGTCCGACTCTTCCAACACTTCGATCCTGGCGCCCGCACCCATGCCGAGCCGGCGCCGTATTAAGACGGGCAAAACGATTTGGCCTTTCGAGGAAACCACGAGCGTCGGCATTTCGATTCCTGAAGCAGGCGGAAAATACTTATCCTAGTGCGGCTTACCTAGTAAGTCAAGAATCAGCCTCGTCTAACGGGGGCGTGATTCCAACGGGGTATGAGTCTGGACGTGCAGCTGGGATCGATCATGATTCGAGGCATGGTGATCGATATGAACGACCAACAGTTGCTTACGCTGGCCCAGCTGCGGGCCTTTGTGGATGGAACCGTGGCGGTGGATTTTCAGGTAACTGGCGAGGAGCGTTACGGCTTCATCGCGCGCACGATACGGCGTCTCGGCTGTGGTGATGTCGGGTCGGACCACGCGAAGTGCATGAAACTCCGGCGATTATTCCAAACACATCGACCTTCCCATGCCTAAGAACGTCGTTTTCACCCTCAGAATAGACCGCTAAAGGTTTATCGTCCTGCGCTTAGAGCCCGCGTTTTGCCGTAGAAAACGGGCCGCTAAGCCGCGGGATCACGGATATTTGAGGCTAATGCAACGTGAAATTAACTGCTTGCAATGGTCCGACCCCAGTAGACGCGTTTTACGCAGCTTCCCACAGCCGGCGAACCGGCACGGCAAACAATTGATCGCCGAACCGCGCGGTGGCTTCACCGTCGTACAGCACCACGCCAGTGGCAAAGCGCTTGCCCGCACCGGCCTGCAATTTGCGCAGGCCCCTGAAGTCGGCAGCGGTCACCGTGGCCGAAGCCTTGATCTCGATGCCCGCGACGCGTTGCCGGCTGCCTTCGAGAACGATATCGACCTCCACGCCTTCCTTGTCCCGAAAGTGATGGAACGCGATCGGCTCGTCACGCCAACTGGCCTGCTTGCGCAGTTCCTGGAAAATGAATGTTTCGAGCAAGTGCCCCATCATCGGCCGGTCGGTTGCCAGCGCCTCCGCGTCCATGCCCAGCAGGGCGCAAGCCAGTCCGGTGTCGCCAAGATGGAGCTTCGGCGTTTTGATGAGCCGGCTCAGGCGGTTGGTGTGCCACGGCGGCAGTTCTTCGAGCAGGAATATGCGCGCGAGCAGCGTGACATAGTCGCGTATGGTCGGCCGACTCAACTGGAAGGGCGCTGCCAGGTCCGACACGTTCAGCAGGCGTGCGGTCTGGCCCGCGGCCAATGCCAGCAGACGGGGAAGTGCATCCAGTGAATTGATCTGCGCAACATCGCGCACGTCCCGCTGCACCAGCGTCTCGATATAGTCGCGATACCAGGCGGCGCGCCGCCGGGACGCCGGCCGCGCCAGTGCCGCGGGATAACCACCGGCGGCAATGCGATTCGCCAGCTCCACGCCCAGGCGCGCCTTCGGCTTGCCCTTGAAGCCGTCACCGAACAGCGCATCGAGAAAATCGGCCGGCTTCCCTGCCAGTTCCGCCTGCGAGAGCGGATGCAGGCGCAGGATATCCATGCGGCCGGCCAGTGAATCGGCCAGCTTCGGCAGCAGCAGCACGTTGGCGGAACCCGTGAGGATGAAACGGCCGGGCTTACGATCGCGGTCGATGGCAACTTTTAAAGCGGTAAACAGTTCCGGCACCCGCTGGATCTCGTCAAGTACGGTCTTGCCCGGCAAATCGGCCACGAAGCCCATGGGGTCCGTCTGCGCGGCGGCGCGCAGCACATCGTCGTCGAAGCTCAGATAGGAAAATCCGGCAGCATCGCCCACCGTGCGCGCCAGGGTAGTCTTGCCGCTCTGGCGCGGACCGTGCACCAGTACGATGGGCGAGTCGCCCAGTGCTTCGGACAACCGGGGACGCATGAATCGGGGATGGAGCGTGGCTTCGGACATGCCGGCCAATTGTAAACAAAAGGCCGTCCAAATGAAAGTTTAAGTCCGTCCAATTGAAAGTAATCCTCCGGCCAATTGTAATCCGGAGTGGCCATTTTCCGCCTATAACCCTTCGCGTCGGCATGCGGGGCCTCCAGGCAGGCGTACAATCCTTGTTCTGGCATGGCGTAAGGTCTTGCCAGGCTGCTGCGACCAAGCCGGGCTAAAAGGAGAGTTACGACATGCCCAGTTATCGAAAGACCCAAGAAGCCGTGGCGCGGCTCACGCGGGAACAATATCGCGTCACCCAGCAAAACGGCACCGAGGCGCCCGGAACCGGCGAACTTCTCGACAACCACGAACCCGGCATCTATGTCGACATCGTGTCGGGCGAACCGCTGTTCGCATCAAGCGACAAGTTCGAGTCGGGTTGCGGCTGGCCGAGTTTCACCAAGCCTATCAAGCCGGCGCACGTGAACGAGTTGAAGGACGCGTCGCACGGCATGGTCCGCACCGAAGTGCGCTCGGCCGCGGGCGACAGCCACCTCGGCCACGTCTTCACCGACGGCCCGCGCGACCGCGGCGGCCTGCGCTACTGCATCAACTCGGCGTCGCTGCGGTTCGTCCATCGCGACGACATGGAAACCGAAGGCTACGGCGCTTACCTTGACCAAGTGGAGAATTTGCTATGAGTACGACTGAACGTGCTGTGCTCGCAGGCGGCTGCTTCTGGGGCATGCAGGATTTGATCCGCAAGATGGACGGCGTCGTGTCGACCTGTGTCGGCTACTCGGGAGGTGATGTGCCCAACGCCACCTATCGCAACCACGGCACCCATGCCGAAGCGATCGAGATCGTCTTCGACCCGGCCAGGGTCGGCTATCGCCGGCTGCTCGAGTTCTTCTTCCAGATCCACGACCCGACGACGCGCAACCGCCAGGGCAACGACCGCGGGGCGAGCTATCGGTCGGGCATCTACTATACGAGCGACGAGCAGAAGCGCATCGCCGACGACACGATCGCGGACGTGAACGCATCGGGTCTGTGGCCGGGACGCGTCGTAACCGAGGTGGCGCCGGCGGGTCCATTCTGGGAGGCGGAGCCGGAGCACCAGGACTACCTGGAACGCATACCGAACGGCTACACGTGTCATTTCGTGCGGCCGAACTGGAAATTGCCGGTCAGGCAAAAGCAGGCCAATACCACGTAAAGCGAAGCTGCGTCGCCACCGGGTTTCGCTTACTCGGGCTTGATCCCCCGCTTCCTGATCACGTCCCCCCACTTCTTCTGTTCGTCCGTGAGACGCGCCGCGAACTCCGCGGGTGAGCTCGCGATGACGTCGAGGCCGCGTTCCTCCCACAGCTTCGTCTCGCCCGGCGCAGTCAGGATTTTCTTCAACTGCTCACTGAGCAGGTTCACGATCGGCGCTGGTGTTCCCTTGGGCGCGAGGACGCCGTGCCACGTGAGGAACTCATACCCCGGGACGCCGGCCTCGACAACAGTTGGCAGATCCGGCAGGGCCGAAGAGCGCTTCGCGCTCGTCACCGCGAGCGCGCGCAGCCGGCCGGACTTCACATAGGTGACTTGCTGGGAGATGTTGCCGAACGTGGCGGCGACTTCGCCGCCGATCGCGGCAATGTCCGCGGGTCCGCCGCCCTTGAACTGCACGGCGACCATGTTTACGCCGGCGAGCAGATTGAAGAGCTCGCCCGCGATGTGTGGATTGGTCCCGACACCGGCCGCGGAATAGTTGAGCTGACCCGGCCTGGAACGCGCGAACGCGATCAGCTCCTTGATCGAGCGCACCGGCACCGACGGATGTACCGTGACCAGCGACGGCGAGGAGGTCACCATCGAGATGGGATCGAAGTCCCGTATCGGGTCGTACGGCACCCGCGCCATCAGGAACTGGTTCGTGACGAGCGGGAGCGTGTTGATCAGCAGCGTGTATCCATCGGGCGGCGCTTTTGCGACGATCTCCGTGCCGACGATGCCGGACGCGCCCGAGCGATTGTCCACGATCACTTGCTGGCCGAGGTTCTCGGTGAGCTTCGCGGCCAGGATCCGCCCGACGACGTCTACGCTGCCGCCCGGAGGAAATGGCGACACGAGGCGGATGGTCTTCGCCGGATAGTTCTGCGCAGCGACGGGCAGCGCGGCACACAGTGCGAGCAGCGTGAACATTACGCGGATGGAAGGCATAGCGGTTACTCCTTCAGGACTAAGAAATTGGACATCTTAAAGGAACGCACACGAATGGCGCTACTTTAAGCCAACGCCGAAATGTAGGTTGGGTGGAGCGCGAAGCACGATACCCAACAGGGACGGTTTACCAATTGTTGGGTATACGCCGCCCTCGAAACCTGGCACTAAAGTCCCGCGCGCTGGTCTTCAGGCAGACCATAGCGTTCTTCGAGTTCCTGTACCTCCGGCAAGCCGGCAATTTCGGTGAACTCTTTGAACGTCGTAACCTTGTCACGCATGTGCGCGATCGAGCCGGTGCGTTTCAATTCGGCGAGCATGTTCTGCATCGCCGGTATGGCGGCGAGGATGATCCAGTTCGGGTAAATCGCGATGCGAAACCCGAGCCTGCCCAGTTCGTCCGCGGACAAATCGGGCGTTTTGCCGCTGGCCGCCATGTTGTACAGCAGCGGCACGCCTTTGAAATGCTCGGACACGCGTTCGACTTCGGCGCGGCCGACCGGCGCTTCGATGAACAGCACGTCGGCGCCGGCTTCGCGATAGCGTTCGCCGCGTTCCAGCGCGGCATCCAGGCCCTCGATCGCGATCGCATCGGTGCGCGTGATGATCACGAAATCGGGATCGCGCCGCGCGTCGCAGGCCGCTTTGATCTTCGCGACCATTTCCGCCGTCGGGATCACGCGCTTGCCGGCGAGGTGGCCGCAGCGCTTCGGCCACGACTGGTCTTCGATGTGCACGCCGGCCACGCCGGCTTTTTCGTAGTCGCGTATGGTGCGCCGCGTGTTGATCGGATTGCCATAGCCGGTGTCCGCATCGGCCACGACGGGCAGTTCGCACGCGTCGACGATGCGGCTCGCGTTGTCGATCATCTCGGTCGCGGTCAAAAGGCCGACATCGGGCATGCCCAGCCGCGTGAGGCTCGTGCCGAAGCCGGTCATGTATGCCGCATCAAATCCGGCCAATTTGACCAGCCGCGCCGCGAGGCCGTCCGCAACGCCGGGTGCGACAAGGCAGCCGGGACCGGCCAGCAGGCGACGTAGTTTGGTGGTTGCTCGTTCCATGTGTGATTTCCTGGTTGATTACTTGTGACGAAGCGATCGATTGTTCCGGGTCTGCAACGCGCCTACAAAATCTGGCCAGGCCGGCAAGAATATCGTTGGCGGAACGTAGCCCGGAAGAAGCGCAGCGCATTCCGGGAACGCTCGGTTGCATTAATCTATCCCCGGATTGAATGGCACTTACTTAAGCCGTTGCCCCCACCCCCGCCCTCCCCCGCGCATTTTATGCGCAAGGGAGGGAGCCCAAGTATGGAGCTTTTTCCGACGGTTCCTTCCCCTGCGACAGCGGAGGAAGGACAGGAAGGGGGCAAGAATGCTCGGGCAGAAGTCACGCGCAACCCTTAAGTAAGCGCCATTCATCCCCGGATTTCATTTCATTCATCCGGGCTACGGGTGCGGCGTATCCGTGCCGGGGATGGAAATCCTATCACATGCAGCGCGCGCGTCCGTCGCGCGGCGACCGCTAGCTCGGCGGCGGATGGTGCTCGCGCCAGTGCCGCGCAATATCCACGCGGCGGCAGATCCAGACGCGGTCGTGGTTCATTACATAATCGAGAAACCGCTGCACCGCGGCAAAGCGGCCCGGCCTGCCCGCGATCCGGCAATGCAGTCCCACCGACATCATTTTGGGCGCAGTCGCGCCCTCGGCGTAGAGCACGTCGAAAGTGTCGCGCAAATAAGAGTAAAACTGGTCGCCGGAATTGAATCCCTGCGCCGTGGCAAAGCGCATGTCGTTGGCGTCGAGGGTGTACGGCACCACGAGGTGCGGTTTGCCCGCAGCCGTTACCCAGTATGGCAGGTCGTCGGCATACGAGTCGGCATCGTAGAGAAAGCCGCCGTACTCGGCCACCAGCCGGCGCGTGTTCGGACTGTCGCGTCCCGTATACCAGCCGAGCGGACGCGCACCGGTCAGGCGTTCGATCGTCGTAACCGCGCGCTGCATGTCCGCGCGTTCCGCGGCTTCTTCGGCGTGCTGATACGAGATCCAGCGCCAGCCGTGGCACGCGATTTCGTGCCCGCCCGCGACGAACGCCGCGGTGAGCTCTGGATGGCGCTCGAGCGCCATCGCCACGCCGAACACCGTGATCGGAATTTTGCGGCGCTCGAACTCGCGCAGGAGCCGCCACGCGCCGGCGCGGCTGCCGTACTCGTACAGCGATTCCATGCTCATATGACGGGCTTCGAACGGCTGCGCGCCGATGATGTCGGACAGAAATGTCTCCGCGGCGCGATCGCCATGCAGCACGCTGTTCTCGGCGCCTTCTTCGTAATTGAGCACGATCTGCAGCGCCACGCGCGCATCATCGGGCCAGCGCGGATGCGGCGGCCGCGCGCCGTAGCCGATCATGTCGCGCGGATAATCATTCATGCCGGGACCTCGTGATCCGGTTTGAAGTCGCGGATGAATTGCAGCAGCACTTCGCAGCCCGCCGCGATGTCTTCAACGTTTGCCGCTTCACGCGGATTGTGGCTGATGCCGCCCGCGCAGGGAATGAACAGCATCGCCACATCGGTCAGGTCGCGCATGGCGGTTGCGTCGTGTCCGGCGCCGCTTGCCAGCCTGCGTACGCGAATGCCGCGTGCGCTGATCGCTGTCGCGAGTTGCGTCATCAGCCAGCCCGCGCACGGCGTCGCGCGGCTCGCGTGCAATCGGGTAATGCGCGCTTGCACGCCGCGTCGCGCGCATATCCCTTCGATCGCGTCTTCAATTGCGCGCTCGGCCAGCGCGCGTTGCGCGTCAGCGGGTGAACGCACGTCGATGGACAGGTGCGCGGCGCCGGGGATGACATTGAGCGCGCCGGGCGACGCGCTGATGCGTCCGACCGTGCCGACGAGGTCGGGTTGGCCGGCGCAAATGCGTTCGACCGCCAGCACGGCCTCGGCCGCAGCGGTCAGTGCGTCGCGCCGGCCGGACATGGGCACGGTGCCGGCGTGCCCGGCTTCGCCGATGATCTCGACCGCGAACCGTGCCGCGCCATTGATGGCGGTGACGATGCCGACCGGCAGTCCTTCACGCTCCAGTATCGGCCCCTGCTCGATGTGCAGTTCGACGTAGGCGAGCACTTCGTCGCGCCGGCGCGCCGCCTCGTGAATTCGCGCCGGATCGAGCCCGAACGCGCGCAGCGCGTCAGCCATGGAAAC
>JAYWDM010000551.1:0-3463 GCA_043779885.1 Betaproteobacteria bacterium
AACGGGATCAGCACGTTGGCCATCGTGACGTTGATCTGCGGCTCTTCTTCGCGGGGCGTCACGTAGACTGCAAACGCACCGAGCAGCAGGCCTGCCAATGCCAGCAAAGGCGTGATTTGCGCGCTTTGAAACTTGCGTGCGATGGCGCCGGAGATGCCTAAAGCGGGATAACTCACGATGGCTCGTTATTGGCGGGCGGCGGCCAGCGGGTCGAGGGCGATGCGCTCGCCGGCACGCAGGCCAGCCAGTATCTCCACCTGGTCGCCAACAGTCCTGCCTAACCGTACCTGGCGCAACTGCGGTTTCCCGCTGTCATTGACCACATAAACGGCATACAGTTCGGTTCGTTTGATCACGGTCCTCGCGGGCACCAGCAGGCCGTCGCTGCGCTGCCCGCTGAGCGGCAGATGCGCGCGCGCAAACATGCCTGGCGGCAAGCCGGCGATATTGGCCTGGAGCGCCAACCGGACTTGCACTGTATGGCTGGCCGGATCGGCAGTTGGCAGCACCGTGACTGACCGCGCTTGCTGCCAGCGCAAAGCGTCCCGCGCGCCCGGAAATTCAAGTTTCACCGCGGCGCCGGGCGTCAGCGCGCTGGCATAGCTCTCCGGGACTTCCACGACTACGCGCAGCCTGCCTGGATCGTAGACCGTCATCAGCAGTTTGCCGGGGACTGCCATATCGCCGAGTTCGGCCGCAACGCTCGCGAGTAAGCCGTTGTAGGGCGCGCGAAGAGTGCGCAAGGATGTCTCGGCGCCGGCGGCCCCCGCCTGCGCAAGCATCGCCTGCGCCTGCGCTTGTGTCGCCTTGAATTGAGCCTCGGCCTGTTCGAGGGCGGCCTGGCTTATGTACTGCTTCTGATAGAGCCGCTGGCTGCGCTCGTACTCCTTGCGGGCGGCGTCCAGTTGCGCCTGGACCGCCGCCACCTGCGCCCGGCTTGCCGCCGCTTGCCCGGCCGCGGCCCGCTCGTCGATGCGCGCCAGTACCTGGCCGCTGCGGACCGGGTCGCCGGCTTTCACCGACAACTCGGTGATGCGTCCGGCCACTTGCGCCGCGATCGCACTCTGACGAATCGCTTCAACGACGCCATCGGCAACGTACACGGCTTCGCTGCCGGCGGCTTGCACGACGACCGTTTCAATGCCGGCGGCGACGGCAATCGGCGCCACCACTGCCAGCGCAATGATGGCAGCGGCCAGCGAACCGGATAATTTCATTCGATGCCTCCTGAAAGCCATGTTGCGGGTATGTACGCACCGCGGTGTCTGCGGCCGCAACATTTCACGTCATCACACGCGATGTTCCGCCAGCCGGGGTTGCCATCCAAAGTGTCGGGAAGACTAACAGCGGCCGACCTGATGCAATGTGATCCAAATCAAGTCACCGCGCGTCGCCGTGCCCTATTTCGCAAGCTCGCGGTCCGCGCGGAACGCAGGGTACGGAAATCCAGGGACCTGGCGGGACCTTTTCATTGACAGCAGGTGCAAGTAATCATAGATTATGATTCCGATTCTGCTAACGGGCGATCAAAGTGAACGAACTGGATGGTGTTTTCGAGGCGGTTGCCGCTTACTTCTCCGTGATGTCGGAGCCGACGCGGCTCAAAATCATACATGCGATTTGTCAGGAAGAAAAATCCGTCAACCAGATCGTCGCGGAACTGGGCGCGACGCAGACCAACGTTTCGCGTCACCTCGGGCTCATGTACCGCAGCGGCGTTATCGCGCGCCGGAAAGAGGGCAACCAGGTTTTCTACCGGATATTCGATCCGGCCATGGTCGAGATCTGCCGCACGGTGTGTATTCAGATCGCCGGGCAGATCGATGAACAGCAGCCGATGCGCAAAGGCTTGCTCAAACTGCTGCCGGTCCCGCGCGGCGAAGCGGCGGCCTGACCGCCCTGACGGAAAAAAGGGGGCCGGCAATGCGCCAGCCCCCTGCTGTTTCCCGGATAATCGCGCGTTACATCTTCCAGCCGTAGGCGATGCCGAGCGAATTCTGATACATGCGCAGGTTGACGTTGCCGCCGCCGAAAGCCGCTGGAACCGCACCGGGCGCATTCACGTTCTTGTCGAAACCGTGCATATAACTGAAGGAAAGTTCACCCGTTTTGCTGACGACCCACGTGAGTCCCAGCGTCGCGTGATTCTCGATTACGCCAGGCGCGAGAATATTAAATAGCGCGTCCTGCGGCTGGATCGGCTGGTTTCCGTGACTGACTCCTGCACGTAAGGTGAGCGTCGGGCTGTAATCCCAACTCGCGCCGAGTTTGTAAACAGTCATGTCCTGCCAGCCAAAACCGGGACCGTTGTTGGTGCCCAACGAGCCGGGGGTCAGCAATGGAACGGACGGATTACCGACGCTTCTTACGCCGCTATACTGGATCTTCTGCGCATCGAACGCGAGCGTAAAAGTCGGTGCAGCCTTGACTGCAATGCCTGCGCCAAAGCTGGCGGGAATGTCGAAACCGCCCTGTTCCGCGAATAATCCCGCGTACTTGCTGAACTTACCCATGCGGGTCTTGGTCTGGTAGGTGGCTCCCAACGTGACGCTGTCACTCAGTTGACCCGTCCAGCCAAGGCGCGCTCCCCAACCGGTCGAGGAATCGCTGCCCCTGTCAGTCAATGCGGTCGGAGCGCTCGAGAATGCCGCAAAATTCTGCAGCCCCTTGGCGGAAAATTTCTGATAAGCAAAATTGACCGCAAGGCCAAGTGCGTGTTTGTCGCTCAGCTTAAATCCGACAGTCGGCGCGATGAACAGTTGTGACAGGTCGACGCCGACCTTATTGCCCGCAGCGTTAAATAACGGGATCGCCCGGTAGTCCGTGTTCATCCCACCATTACCGTAGACCGACACGCCGAGCGACAGCTGCGGGTTGATCATTTTGTTATACCCGAATTCCGGAATCAGAAAATTATTGGTATCGTTGCCCTCGAACGCGCCGTTGGAAAAGCCGCCCGCCGTGCCGGTGATGTCGGCACCTCGCATCGGTCGGAACCATACCGCACCAAGATCGACACGGTCCCCGATGAACGCCATGCCCGCGGGATTGGTTGCCGCCGCGAGCGAGTCCTGCGGCAGCGCGATGCCGACGCCAGCCATGCCCTGCGACTTGACACCATAGCCGTGTTGAAGATAGCCGTTGGTGGCCAGCGCAAACGCCGGCGCGCAGCATGCCGAAATTACAGCGAGTCTGATGCAGTTCTTCAACTTCATGATCTCCCCCTTTTCGTGATGGTGCGACGCGATCAGATGAACAGGCTGACGTCGGCGTCCTTGGCCATGGGCAGAAAGGTCGCGGCGCCACAGTAGTCCTTCACTGCCGGAATAAAATCGTCGTAGGTAAACCCGAACAGGTCGACGGTCATCTGGCAACCGATCAAATTGACGCCCGCTTCAACCGAAAGCGAACGCAACTCGGTAATGTCCGCGACGCCGTTGTTCTTGATCGTCTGCTTCATCAG
>JAYWDM010000552.1:0-3455 GCA_043779885.1 Betaproteobacteria bacterium
GACGCTGGCAGGGCCGTGGTGCGCAAGCCAGGCGTCATCGCGCAGCATCGAGCGCACTCCGCGCAGCGCCACCGGCACCACGGGCACACCGGCCCTGGCGGCGACCGCGAATGCGCCGGTGCGAAATGCGCGCAACCCTGGCCGGCGATCGAAGGTGCCTTCCGGAAAAAATACCGGCGCGTTGCCTTGCGCGACTGCGGCCACGACCTGGTCGGCGTTTTCAACGCCCTCGCGCGCATCGAAACGCTCGACGAACAGCGCGCCGATGCCGCGCAAAAACAGGCGCGGCACGCAGTGACCGGCCAATTCCCGCTTGGCCACGAAAGCGTGCGGAAAATCCGCCGGCAGCGCGGCCGCCAGCACGATGCCATCGAGATAGCTTGCGTGGTTGACCGCCAGCACGCAGGGCGTGCGCGGCAGATGCTCGAGTCCCGATACGGTGAGCGGCGTGCGCGTCAGGCGCAGCAGCAGGCGCGCAATACCCCGGATCAGCGGCCGCGTGCGCGCCGGCCGGCCCAGCAGCGCAACCGCCGGCCACGCAAGTGTCGCGAGCAACAGGAACAGCCCCCACGCGTATACGCCGTACAGCAGTTCGTTAAGTCCGCGCATGACGCGGCGCAACTGCGGAGTCACGCCTGACCACGCCAGGCGTACAAACTGCCACCAGACCGGCGCCGGCCGCGTGCGCCGGCCGCCGCGCTCATAGAATTCACGGCTCGCCGCACGCCTGATCTTGCCGCTCGATGTCTTCAATACCGTGTGCGGCGGCGCCAGCACGATGTCGTCGGCCGGCATGCCCAACAGATCGACCGTGCTGTCATTGATCGCGCGGCGCAATTTCTCGCGCGCGGCGGAGTCGGTTTCGCGCGTCTCCGCGAGCACGACGAGACGTTCCGTGCCGGCGGCCGGATCGGCGCTGCCGAAAACCGCCACGCAGCCGCGCCGCACGCCCGGTATGCTGCCCACCGCCTGTTCGAGTTCGTAAGGATAAACGTTGCGGCCGCCGCGTATGATCAGATCCTTGACGCGGCCGGTGAGAAAAATCTCGCCGCCGGCCAGATACGCGTAATCGCCGGTATCGAGCCATTCGCCATCGAACAACCTGCGCGTCTCCTCGGGGTTGCGGTAGTAGCCGCTGGTTGACGACGGCCCGCGGAATTCGAGGCGCCCTTCCTGGCGCTCGCCGAGTTCGAAACCGGTCGCGCCCAGGACGCGCACCTGGTGTCCCGGCAACGGTACGCCGCACCCGACGAACAGCAGCGCGTGCGCATCGCCGGCAGGCGCCGTCCGCGCCTGGCCCTCGCGCATGAACGCATCGCGCTCGATGCGGTCGATCAGCGGCCCGCGCCCGGGCGGCTGCAACGCGAGTCCGACCGAAGATTCCGCGAGGCCATAGACCGGCGCCATCGCCTCCGGACGCAGTCCGTATTTCGCGAACCGCTGCTGGAAAGCGGTGATCGTCGCCGGACTCACCGGCTCCGCGCCATTGAACGCATAGCGCCACGAACTCAAGTCGAGCCCGTCGAGATCGTGGTCGTCGATCTTGCGCAGGCACAGCTCGTATGCAAAATTGGGCGCGGCGGAGAGCGTGCCGCGGTGGCGGTGGATCGCCCACAGCCAGCGCTGCGGCCGCGCGAGGAACGCGAGCGGCGACATGATCACCGCCGGGAAACCAAAGTAAAGACTGGCGAGCCACGAGGCGATCAGCCCCATGTCGTGATACAGCGGCAACCAGCTCACGAACACGTCATCCGGTCTCGCCTGCACCACCTGGCCCATGGCGCGGATGTTGGCGAGCAGGTTGGCGTGGGTCAGCACCACGCCTTTCGGATTGCCGGTGCTGCCCGAGGTGTACTGGAGAAAAGCGATGTCATCCGCCGCGATTCCCCGCCGCACGAGCGGCGTGCGCGTTGCGGCGAGTTCACCGCCCGTGACAACGCTCGTCAACGATTCGATCTGCGCGCGCAGCAACAACGCCACCGCTTTCGCTTCCGGCACCGTGATCAGCAGCGTGACGCGGGCATTGGCGAGTATCGCCACGTGCCGGCGCATGTGGTCCTCGATCTGCGACAGCCGCACGGGAGGGTAAATCGGCACCGGCACTCCGCCGGCGAGCAGAATGCCGAAAAAACTGAAAAAGTATTCGCACCCGGTCGGCAGCATGATCGCCACCGTGTCGGCCGGCTCGAGGCCGCGCTCGATCAAGCCCGCCGCGACCGCCTGCGCCCCCGCCGCGAGTTCGGCGTAGCTGATTTCAATTTCCTGCCCGTCGTCCGCGTAGAGATAAATCTGCACTTGCGCGGGATGCCGCGCAACGTGCCAGTCGAGCACCGCGGGCAGCGTCGTTGCCGCCACCGGCACGCCGTGCACGTCTTCGACGGCGAGCGCCTTGACGGTCCTGTCCGCCGCCGCATGGTGCGCGCCGTGCGCGGACAGCACGCTGCGCACGAGGTCGCGCGGCGCCTCCGCGGTATTCAGCGTCTGGTCGGGCAGGCTTACGCCGAACTCGCGCTCGACGCGCAGCACGAGTTCGGCGCGCGCGAGACTGTCGAGTCCGAGGTCGCGCTCGAACGAACTGTCGAGCGTGACCGCCACCGCGCCCTGGGGGCGCGATTCGGCCACGAACTGCCCGATCAGCCGCAACAGGCGCGGCGCGATATCGTCGGCGCCGGCGTGGCTGGTGACGTGCGCATTCGGCATTGATGGTTCTCCGCGCGACGACAGTTGGCGATGGACTTCGCAGCCGTCACATTCCGGCAAAAGCGAGCACCCTGTCAAGGTAATCCGCGAAATCGCTGAAACCGTGATCGCCGCCTTCGATCACGATCTGCTGCGCACCGCGATATTTGCCGACCGCCAGCCGGTAGTCCAGCACTTCGTCTGCCGTCTCGACCAGCAGCAGGTAGCGCCCGGCGGTGATGGAGTCGACCTCGAGCGCTCGCAATTCTTCGATGTGCCGCGCGGTGAAATCGTATTCTTCGCCGGTGTGAAAATTCTTCTGCCGCCCCACGTTACCCGCCAGCAATTCATACGGCCGCACTGCCGGATTGACGAGCACCGCGCGCAGTCCAAACCGCTCGGCGAGCCACGTCGCGTAATAACCGCCCAGCGAACTGCCCACGAGCAGCGCCTGCGGATGCGTGCGCGCCAAATCCTCGATCAGCGCGGCCGCGGCGGCGGGACCATGCGGCAACGCGGGTGCGGCAAACTCATCCGGGCGGCCGCGCGCGGCGAGGCGCTCGTGCAGGAGCTTCGCCTTGAACGATGCCGGCGAACTATTGAAGCCGTGAATGTAGACGATCAATGCCGGTCACGCAGCGACGCGGCGCGCGATGTCGAGCAACATCGTATCGTTGCCGCGCGCCGCCACCAGCGACAGCCCCAGCGGGCAGCCGTCGAGCTTCGCCAGCGGCAGACTGATCTGCGGCAGACGCGCCAGGCCCGCGATACACAGC
>JAYWDM010000553.1:0-9747 GCA_043779885.1 Betaproteobacteria bacterium
CGCGTGACGTTCAAGAATCACGGCTGTTGCGGCCACACGTTCGCACCGATCGACGGCGTGCTGCACCTGCAGAAGACGCACGGCTTCACGTGGCGCGACGTCAAGCGCGTGACGATCGCCACTTACAAGGCCGGCACCGATATTACCGATAATCCGCATCCCGAAGGGGAATACCAGGCCAAGTTCAGCCTGCAGTACGTGATTGCGCACGCGCTCGTGCACGGCAGCGTGCGGCTCGTTGCGTTCGCGCCGGAGCGCCTGCTCGATCCGGACGTGCGCGCGGTGCTGGCGCGGGTGGAAGTTGTCACCGATCCCGTATTGTCGAAGGGCTATCCGACCCAGCGCGCGGCGCAGGTCGAGGTCGAACTGAATGACGGCCGCGTGGTGAAGCACTTTCAGCCCACGCGCAAGGGTGATCCGGAAATGCCGCTGTCCGATGACGAGGTCAATGAAAAGTTTCTTGAACTCGCCATACCGGTGATCGGCGACGTGAAGTCGCGCGATTTGCTCGAAGCATTATGGTCGCTCGATAAGCGCCCGGACGCCCTGTTCGATTTCGCATCGCGTCCGCGCGCGCGCGCCGCGGGCTGAGCATGCTACGCTTCGCGGCTGGACTCGCCCTCGCGGCATTGGCGTTTGGCGGGAGTGGCGCGGCATCTGCGCAAAATTATCCGAATAAGCCGATCCGCTACATCCTCCCGTTTCCGCCAGGCGGCGGCACGGACACTCTCGCACGCATCGTCGGCCAGAAGCTCGGCGAGAACCTCGGCCAGACGGTCGTGCTGGACAACCGGCCGGGTGCGGGTGCCAACATCGGCGCCGAAATCGGCGCGCACGCCGTCGCCGACGGCTATACGCTGACGATGGGCAACGTCGCGCATGCCATCAACATGACGCTGTATGCCAGACCCGGCTACGACCTCATCACGGATTTCGCGCCGATCACGCTGCTCGCGTCGACGCCCAACATACTGGTCGTGCATCCGTCGGTCGCGGCCAAATCGGTGCAGGAACTGATCGCGCTGGCGAAAGCCAAACCGGGTCAGTTGAACTATGCTTCATCGGGCAGCGGCAGCTCAGCGCATCTCGCGGCCGAACTTTTCAAGAGCATGGCCGGCGTCAATCTCACGCACGTTCCATACAAAGGCGGCGGACCGGCGGTGACGAGCCTGGTCGGCGGCGAAACCGTCGTTGGATTCGCGACCGCACCATCGGTGCTGCAGCAGATCAGGTCGGGGCGTCTGCGCGGATTGGCGGTAACGACATTGAAGCGTACCGCCGCGGCGCCTGAACTGCCCACCCTCGCCGAAAGCGGCGTGCCGAACTACGACGCGAACACCTGGTACGGCGCGCTCGCACCCGCCAAAACGGCAACGATCATCATTACGCGGCTGCACGCGGAGTTCGTCAGGATCATGCAGTCGGCGGATATCCTCGACCGCATCGCGGTGCTCGGCTACGAAGCGTCGACCACTACGCCGCAGGGGTTTGCCGCGTATATCAAAGCCGAAGTCGCCAAGTGGGGCAAGGTGGTAAAAGCAACGGGCATACGCGCCGATTGACGCGGCCGCGAATGACGCTTGCACGCGAGCTCGCCCGCTACATCCGGGCCGTAAACTACGCCGATATCCCGGCCGCCGCGCGGCGCGAAGCCGCGCGCTCGCTGCTGAACTGGACCGGGTGCGCGGTCGGCGGCTCGCGACACGCGGCGATCGAACGCACGCTCGCAGCAGTGCTGCCGTTTTCAGCCGGTGGTCAGTGCACGCTGCTCGGCAGGCATGAGCGCATCGACGCATTGCACGCGGCGCTCATCAACGGCATGAGCGCGCACGTGCTCGATTTCGACGACACGCATTTGCGCACGCTGCTGCATCCCAGTGTTCCAGTGGCCTCTGCACTGCTCGCGCTCGCGGAACGCCGGCCGCTCAGCGGACGCGAATTCCTGACGGCGTTTATCGCCGGCGTCGAAATCGAATGCCGCATCGCCAACGCAATCTGGTTCGCGCATAACTCGCACTGGTACATCACCGGCACTGCCGGCGTGTTTGGCGCCGCTGCCGCGGTGGCGCGCGCCCTCGGGCTTGATGAAGATCAAACCACGCACGCGCTCGGCATTGCCGCCGCGCAGGCCGCCGGCACGCGCGAAATGGCCGGCACCATGACAAAAAGTTTTATCCACGGCCGCGCCGCGCAGAACGGGATGCTCGCCGCACTCCTTGCGCAGCAGGGCTTCACCGCCGCCGAAACGAGCCTCGAAGGACCTCACGGCTTTGCCCATGTGCTGGCGCCTGAACGCGACCTCGCCATGATTACCGCCGGCCTCGGCGCCACCTACGAAATCCTGCACAACAGTTACAAACCGTTCGCCTGCGGCGTCGTCGCGCATCCGGTGATCGACGCCTGCATACAATTGCGCAATGAACATCATTTGCGCGCAACCGCCATCGAGCGCGTTGCGCTTGTGGTCAGCCCGCGCGCGCTCGAGCTGACCGGCATACCCTCGCCGCCGAACGGGCTCAAATCCAAATGGAGCATTTATCACTCCGCCGCGGTCGCGCTGGTCGATGGCGCCGCGGGCGAACACCAATACACGGACGAGCGCGTTACCGACCCGGAAGTGCGCACCCTGCGTGAAAAAGTCTCGGCTACCGCGGATGCGCATCTGCAGGAAATTGCGGCCAGGGTTTCGATAACGATGAAGGACGGCACCGTATTCGCCAGGCACGTTAAGCGGGTTGTCGGCTGCGCCGAAAACCCCATGAGCGATCGCGATCTCGAAGACAAGGTGCGCGGGCTGGCGCACGGCATGCTGCCCGAAAACAGAACAGCGGCGTTGATTGCGACGTGCTGGCGCATTGCGGATCTCGGCGACGTCGCCGAGCTTGCTCGCGCGGCGTCGGCGCAATGATAATGGGACCATTACACAGGCTGGCCCCGCGCGCGTAGACCGGAGGAATGAAATGAAATCCGGGGCAGAATTATTGCGGGCGAGGGAACCCGGAAGGAGCGCAGCGCACTCCGGGGATCGTCGCATCATGCAGATGGCCGGGATCCCCGGATTACATTTCATTGCATCCGGGCTACGGTTACTGTGGGAGCGTCATGCGTGGCTCGCAGCGTATTTCGCCGTTGATCTCGCGGAGCGCAAGCTTAACCGCCGCTACCTCCCGCCGACTCAAGCGAACCGCGCGCGCCGGTGTGCAGGTACGACGCAGTCTCGTCCGGGTATGCCGGCAATCATCTGCCCGCGAGCGTTCCGGGTGGGCGCACAGTAGCGCACCACGCATTAAACAGGGCTGCGTCCGATGAACTTTTCGGCGCCCGTTGAGACCTTCTGCCTGAAACGAGCAGTTGCCACGGACCAGGAGAACCGGCAGCACCTGTGCTAGCGGAGAGCGGTGCGGACAATCGTCGTCGATACCGATGTATTCGTGGCTGCCTTGCTCGGTCCCGGTGGTTCGAGCCGGGAGGTCATCCGCCGGTGCTTGAACAGGCAGTATTTGCCGGCCATGGATTCAGCCCTGCCAGGCGAGTACGAGGCAGTCTTGGCGCGGGACCGCTTATTTGCGAAATGCCTGTTTAACGCAGCAGAGCGGGATGCGGTGCTTGATGCTTACTTGAAGGTGTGCCAATGGACACGCATCTATTTTTCATGGCGCCCCAATCTACGCGGTGAGTCGGACAACCACCTCATCGAGTTGGCGGTGGCGGCGAGTGCCGAAGTTATTTGTACCAGAAACGTGCGGGATTTCGCGCGGCCCGGGGTAATATCACGACCGGTCTGAAGTTGCTCGACAAGCTGGATCGCACGGCAGCGCGCAACGCAAGATAGCCTTGGTAGCCATCCCAAGCGCGGCGAAATCTGGATGCCGGGCTGGCCCGTGAAAAAGTCCGCCAGCAACGTCGAAGTGAAATGCGCGCCCCTGCTCGGGCAGGACGCGAAAACCGTGCTGGCCGAGCGGGCCGGCCTCAACGCGGATGAAATCAGGGAGTATGTGCAGGAAACGCCGCTCAAGATCGGCAAGTCGCGCTAACCCCGCTTCTCTGCCGGATAAACTCTATCGGAAAAACAATGGCCAACATTTCAGGCAATGAACTCGTCGCCGAGACGTTAAAGCGTATCGGCATCAAGGATTTCTTTTTCATCATGGGCGGGCCGATCAACGACACGCTGACCCGCACCCTGAAAAAGGGCATACGCGGCATCGACGTGCGCCACGAACAGGCGGCCGCGATGAGCGCGCACGCCTACGCCCGCGTAACCAACACGCCGGGATTATGCATGGGCGCATCGGGCCCCGGCACCGTGAACCTCACCACCGGGCTCGCCAACGCGCTGATCGACTGCAGCCCCGTCGTCGCCTTTGGCGGCTCGAGTCCGGTCTCCGAATACCTGACGGGCGCCTTCCAGGAGATCGATCAGGTGGCGGTGATGAAGCCCGTCACCAAATGGGCGAACCGCGTCTACGAAACACGCCGCATCCCGGAAATGATCGATCTCGCATTCCGCCAGTCGATCGCCGGCAAGCCCGGTCCGGTGTATCTCGATTTGCCCTCGGATGTCATCAACAATGAGGTCGACGAAGCGCTGGTGAAGTGGCCCGATCTCACGCGCACGCTCACGCGCAACCGGCCGCAGGGCGATCCGGCGTTGATCGAGCAGGCGCTGAAGCTGATCGAGGGCGCGCGCCGGCCGGTGGTGTTGTCGGGCAGCGGCGTATTGTGGTCCGACGCCGTCGATGAACTGCGCAAGTGGGTAATCGACACGGGGATGCCGATCTACACCACGCCGCAGGGACGCGGCGTGTTGCCGGAAGATCATCCGCACGCGTTCCTGAACGCGCGTTCGACGGCGCTTAAGGAGGCCGATCTGCTGTTGATCGTCGGCACGCGGTTGAACTACGTGTTCGGCCAGATCGCGCCGCCGCGCGTGTCGAAAACGGCGAAGGTGATCCGCATCGATATCGATCCCGCCGAGATCGGCGCGGGCTCGCGCGTCGACGTCGGCATCGTCGGTGACGCGAAAGCCGTATTGCAGCAGTTGCTCGGCGCCGCGGGTTCGCGCGTCAACGGCGGAGCGTTCGCGGACTGGCGCGGCAATCTGGCGGGGATCGAAGCCGCCAAGCGTCCCGAGGCGGAACAGGCCATGTCGACCGCCAACGTGCCGATACATCCGCTGCGCCTGTGCAGGGAAATCCGTGATTTCATCGATCGCGACGCGATCCTGGTGGTCGACGGGCAGGAGATATTGAACTACGGCCGCCAGTCGATCCCGACCTTCATTCCGCGCCATCGCATCAATTCCGGCACCTTCGGCATCATGGGCGTGGGGATGCCGTTCGGGGTGGGCGCCAAAGCGGCGCGGCCCGACCTGCAGGTGGTCGTGCTGCACGGCGACGGCTCATTCGGACTGAACGCGATGGAGCTCGACACCGCGGCGCGCCACCATCTGCCGGTGATCGTCGTCATCAGCCTGAACGGCGGCTGGACCGCCGACCCGAAACGCGAAAAGCCGGGCCGCGAGCTGGGCTACACGCGCTTCGACCTTTTCGCGCAGTCGCTCGGCTGCCATGGCGAGCAGGTCGAGAAGCCCGATGAGCTGCGGCCGGCACTGGAGCGCGCGAAGGCTGCGGTCAAAAACGGCAAGCCCGCGCTCATCAACGTGGTGACGGATTTCACCGCGCGGGCGGTGACGGTACGCTTCACCAAAACTTCCACCTGACCGCAGCGGCAGCCGCCGGCGTCGGGCCAGGTTTTCCGGAAGTCCAGGAGTCAGTTAAGCGCCCGCACGACTAACGATCCGCCGATCAGCATCAGCACGACGCTGATGACGCGCGCCACCTGCTCGCGTGAGATGCGGCCGTGGATGCGGTTGCCACACCATAAACCGGCAAGTGCGAAGGGGAGCAGGATCACGAACGCGATCAGGCGGTCGGCGAGCATCAATCCGCCCACGGTAAATACGAGCGCGCGTATCGAGGTGGAGAGCAGCACCATGTTGGACAGTGTGGCGCGCAATTCGCCCTTGCCGGCGAGCCGCCGCGACAGATAAATCGCGTACGGCGGCGCGCCGATGCCGAACAGCGTGCCCATCGCGCCGCCGGTGAACCCGGCAACGGGCGCCCATCGGCGGCTGATGGTTGTCGTGACCGGGCCCTGGCGCAGCATGTAGATGCCATAGGCCAGCAGAAATGCACCGAGCGCGACGAGCGTCGCATGGCGCGGCAGGCTCACCAGCAGGGTCACCCCGAGTACGGCTCCGAACAGGCACGCGGGCGCCATCCACATCAGCTCCTGCTTGTTCGACTCGCGCGAAAAGCGGGCGCCCATGGCGATGGACGCCGCCACGTCGAGCAACACGCACAGCGGCAATACGAAATCGAGCGGATAGAAGTGCGACAGCACGGGCACCGTAAACAACGCCGCGCCGAACGCCGAAATGCCGAAGATGACATAGGCGGCGGCCACTACCAGCGCGGTGAGGGCGATGGTGTGGAGATCAAACGGAATATTCATGAGACGGGCTCAAAAAAACAACGCCGGTTGAACAGCAGCCAGGCCGTCTGTTCGAACCGGCGGATTTAACGCGGCGCGTCGCGCCCGGTGTTAAACGATGTTCAGGTGCTCGATACCCGACATGACGTCCTTGTCTTTCGATTCCTTGCCCTCGAGCTTGATCCTCAGACGCAGCTCGTTCACCGAGTCGGCATTGCGCAGCGCGTCTTCATAGCCGATCGCGCCTTCCTCGTAGAGGTCGAACAGCGCCTGATCGAAAGTCTGCATGCCCATTTCGCGCGACTTGGACATCGTCGTCTTGATCTCGTGCACTTCACCCTTGAAGATCTGATCCTGGATCAGCGGCGAATTGAGGAGTATTTCGATGGCGGCGCGCCGGCCTTTGCCTTCCTTGGTGGGAATGAGCCGCTGCGAGATGATCGCGCGGATATTCAGCGACAGATCCATCAGCAACTGCGCTTTGCGCTCCTCAGGGAAGAAGTTGATGATGCGGTCCAGCGCCTGGTTGGCGCTGTTGGCGTGCAGCGTGCCCATTGCCAGGTGGCCGGTTTCGGCGAACGCGACCGCGTGTTCCATGGTCTCGCGCGCGCGGATTTCACCGATCAGGATCACGTCCGGCGCCTGCCGCAGCGTGTTATGCAGCGCGTGCTCCCACGACAGCGTATCGACGCCGACTTCGCGCTGCGTGATGAGACAGTTCTTGTGCTCGTGCACGTATTCGACCGGGTCTTCGATTGTGATGATATGCCCGTAACTGTTCTCGTTGCGGTAACCGATCATGGCCGCGAGCGAGGTCGATTTGCCCGAACCGGTGCCGCCGACGAAGATAATGAGGCCGCGCTTGCTCATGATCACGTCCTTCAGGACCGGCGGCAGTTTGAGGTCGTCGAACTTCGGGATAGTCGTGGTGATCGTGCGCATCACCATGCCGACGCGCTGCATCTGCATGAAGGTGTTGACGCGGAAGCGGCCGATGCCGGCGGGCGCCACCGCGAAGTTGCATTCCTTGGTTTCCTCGAACTCCGCCGCCTGCTTGTCATTCATCATGGCGCGCGTGAGGTCCGCCGTGTGCTGCGGCGTCAGCGTCTGGTTCGACACCGGCATCATCTTGCCGTCGACCTTGAACGCCGGCGGAAAACCCGCGGTGATGAACAAGTCCGAGGCCTTCTTGCTGAGCATTGCGCGCAGCAGATTGTGCATGAATTGCACCGCCTGATCACGATCCATGGCTTACCCCTTCGTTAGCGTGTGTAGTGGAGCCGCCCGCATGGTTGCTTTGCGCAAATCCGGTGCGGCGGAAATTACTTGAAATTGTCCTTGTTGGTGGCCTTCGAACGCGCTTCATCGAGCGACACGATGTTGCGTTTACACAGTTCCGACAGATTCTGGTCCAGCGTCTGCATGCCGAACGACTGGCCGGTCTGGATCGCCGAGTACATCTGCGCGACCTTGGCCTCGCGTATGAGGTTCCTGATCGCCGGCGTGCAGATCATGATCTCGTGCGCCGCAACGCGCCCGCTGCCGTCCTTGGTTTTCAGCAGCGACTGTGAAATCACCGCGCGCAAGGACTCCGACAGCATGGCGCGGATCATTTCCTTCTCCTGCGCCGGGAACACATCGATGATGCGGTCGATGGTCTTGGCGGCCGAACTGGTGTGCAGCGTGCCGAACACCAGGTGGCCCGTTTCGGCGGCGGTCATCGCCAGCCGGATGGTTTCCAGGTCGCGCATCTCGCCGACCAGGATCACGTCGGGGTCTTCGCGCAGCGCCGAACGCAGCGCGTTGGAGAACGACAGCGTATGCGGTCCGACCTCGCGCTGATTGATCAGGCATTTCTTCGCTTCGTGCACGAACACGATCGGATCCTCGACCGTGAGGATGTGACCGAATTCGGTTTCGTTCTTGTGGTTGACCATCGCGGCCAGCGTGGTCGACTTGCCGGATCCCGTCGGCCCGGTCACCAGCACCATGCCGCGCGGCTGATCGGCGATCTGCTCGAAGATTTTCGGCGCCTTCAGGTCCTCGAGCGACAGGATTTTCGACGGAATGGTCCGCATCACCGCGGCGGCACCGCGCTGCTGCACGAACGCGTTAACGCGAAAGCGCGCGAGGTTGGGAATCGCAAACGAAAAATCACACTCGAGATTTTCTTCGTAAAACTTGCGCTGGCCGTCGTTCATGATGTCGTACACCATGCCATGCACGTCCTTGTGCTCCATCGCCGGCAGATTGATGCGCCGGATGTCGCCATGTACGCGGATCATCGGCGGCAGTCCCGACGACAGGTGCAGGTCGGAGGCTTTGTTCTTGACGACAAACGCGAGCAGTTCGGAGATGTCCATTATAATTTCCTCGTTGCGGCAGGCCGGTAAGCGGAGCGGCCGGGCCGCGGTGTGCGATCCGTCCCGCTAAATCCCTAAATTTGCACGAAATTATGGCCACAATCGACGCCAACTTGCAAGCTGTGCGACAGCGCATACGCGACGCTGAGAAAGCGTGCGGCCGCGATCCCGGCGCGGTGCGTTTGATTGCGGTCAGCAAAACGTTCGGCGCCGACGCCATCCGTGATGCCTATGGCCACGGGCAGCGCGCCTTCGGCGAAAACTACGTCCAGGAAGCGCTCGCCAAGATTAACACGCTCGGCGCGCTGGACGTCGAATGGCATTATATCGGCCCCGTCCAGGGCAATAAGACGCGCCCCATCGCGGAAAATTTCGGCTGGGTGCATAGCGTGGACAGCGCCAAAATCGCCGCGCGGCTGTCGGCGGCGCGCCCGTTCAATCTGGCGCCCCTGCAGGTCTGCATTCAGGTCAACGTTGGCGATGAGGACAGCAAGCGCGGCGTGGCGCCGGCCGCCGCTCTCGAACTCGCGCGCACCGTGTCGGCGCTGCCGCGGCTCAGGCTGCGCGGCCTGATGGCGATTCCTCCGGCAACCGCGGACCGATCGCAGCAACACCATTATTTCGCCGATCTGCGCCACCTCGGCGACAGCCTGATTGCGGCGGGCATGGCGCTGGATACGTTGTCGATGGGCATGTCGGCCGATCTTGAGGCGGCGATCGCCGAGGGCGCGACTCTGGTGCGCGTCGGCACGGCGATTTTCGGCGCCAGAGCGGTGAAGGGTGAAGGCGTGAAGGCGTGAAAGATAGGCGCCGTGCGGTTAATATGCGCATTGCGCTCTTCACACATTCACTCCTTCACAAACCAAACCATGCGAATTACCTTCATCGG